>DATKSK010000066.1 GCA_035531755.1 Acidimicrobiales bacterium
CACGCCCATCTCGAAGTCGTACTGCCGCCGCACGAAGTTGTCGACCACGGCCACCTCGTGGCCCCGGCGGCTCAAGTGCAGCGCCGTCGGCCACCCCAGGTACCCGTCACCGCCCAGAACGAGGATCCGCACGCCCCCACCCCCCAGTCAGGTCGTCCGCCTCCCCTGGCGGGACGAACCCATAGTTTCGCTCATCAACCTGGGAGGAGACTGGGACGACTGCCAGAGTGACCTGGGAAATTGCGAGAAGAATTCGGTGCCGCCGCGGGCCCCGACGAGAGGATGCCGGGGGGTCGAGCGGCGAGCCTCGATCACCGGACCAGGGCCCCTCGGTGGCATGACCCCAGTGGGGGTATACCGCAGAGCGTCCCGGATCCGGCGTCCCGACCCGGCGTCCCGACCCGGCGCCCCGACCCGGCGCCCCGACCCGGCGTCGACCGGTCGGCACCGAACCGGAGCCCTGCCGCCGCGCCCGGACGTCAGGCGGAGGGGACGCGCCGCTCCAGGCCGGCGCGGCGATAGGCGGCGTCGATCACCTCCATGTTGGCGATGGCGTCGTCGGGCCCCGTGATGGGCGGCTCCTCCCCCGCCACAGCGCGGCAGAAGGCCTCGAGTTGGAACTCGTACGTGGGGCGGCGGGTGAGGTGTTCCACCTGGCGGCGGCCCCCGCTACGCACCGAGATGCGGTGGTAGACGTTGGGCCCGAGCGGGTTGAACACCTTCAGCTCTCCGGCCGATCCCGTGACGCGCAGGCCCACCCGCAACAACCGGCGCGACCACATGGAGCACGTGACCTGTCCCGTGCGCCCGTCGGCGAAGCGCAGGTCGGCCTGCAGGGCCCGGTCGACGCCCGGCGAGCGCAGCAGGGCGGTCGCCGCCACCACCTCGGGCTCGGCGTCGGCCAGGTGCCGGGCCATGTGGATGGCGTAGCACCCGGCGTCCATGGTCGCCCCACCCGCCAGGTCGAGGCGGTAGCGGATGTCGCCGAACCTGGGCAGCGGGAAGCACAGCGCGGTCGCGATGTGCCGCACGTCCCCGACGGCGCCCTCGGCGAGGAGCTGCTTGGCCCGCGCGAACACCGGGTGGTAGCGGTAGTGGAAGGCCTCCATCACCACCGTGCCCGGCGGGACGGCGGCGGCGACGGCGCGCGCCTCGTCGGCGTTGGCCGTGAAGGGCTTCTCGCACAGCACGTGCTTTCCGGCCGCCAGGGCGGCGATGGTCCAGCGACCGTGCAGGCCGTTCGGGAGCGGGTTGTACACGGCGTCGATCCCGGGGTCGGTGACGAGCTCGTCGTAGGACGACAGCACGCGCGGCACGCCGTGCTTGGTGGCGAACGCCGTGGCGCGGCCGTGGTCGCGCGCCGCCACCGCCACCACCTCGGCACCGGCGACGGCCCGGGCGGGCCGGATGATGGCGGCCGGCGCGATGCGCGCCGCGCCGAGGACGCCGATGCGGATGGGAGGCATCATCGCAGGCTACAGCCACTGCACGCCCACGCCCCGTGGACGGGCATAGTGTCCGCGCCGTGACCCGGGCCGTGCATTCGAGGTCGGCGCGCGTCCGGACTCCGGGACGGCGCCGCCTGGCGGTGGCCGCCCACGTGGCCGCCGTGCTGGCGGCGACGCTGGTGGCGGTGGTCACGACCAGCCGGCTCGCCACCGAGCCGGCCGGTGCGCTCCCTTCGGGGTGCCCGTCGTCCCCGACGGTGGTCGGCGACGGCCTCGAGGTGTCGTGCAAATGGGCCACGTTCCTGCCGGGCCAGGTCTTCCAGTCGTCGCCGAACCTCGCGCAGCTCGACGGGTCGGGCCCGAGCGTGGTGGTCGGGGCGCGCGACACCGGCCAGGTCTACGCGCTGCACCTGTCGGACGGTTCGGTCGTCGCCGGGTGGCCCGCCTCCATGGGGATGGCGGTGGACTCGTCGCCCACGGTCGTGCCCGACCCGGCGGGCGGTGGCCTCGACGACGTCGTGGTCGACGCCGGTGATGTCACCACGGGGCCACCGCCGTCACTGAACATCGACCAGGGAGCGGTGGCCGAGTTCGGCCCGGACGGCTCGCTGCGCTGGTCGCGCACGCTCCCGGACCAGTTCGACGGGTTCGGCGCCCACCCGGCGGTGTACGCCACGCCGCCCGCCGCCGACATCACCGGGTCGGGACGCCCGTCGCTCGTCACCGCCGGGGTCAGCCTGTCGCAGTACGCGCTCGACGCCGGCACCGGCGCCACCGTGCTCGGCTGGCCGCGCAAGACGGCCGACAGCACCTTCTCGTCGGCGGCGGTGGCGGACCTCGACGGCGGGTCGCGCCCCGTGGTGGTGGCCGGCAGTGACTCGAGCGCGGGCCCCGGCGCGCTCTACGACTGGAACGGCGGCGTCGTGCGGGCCGAGGACGGGACCGGGCGCGTGCTGTGGGTGCACCGCACCGACGAGGTGGTCAGCTCCTCGCCGGCGGTGGGTGACCTCGACGGCTCGGGTGACAAGGTGGTGTTCGGCCACGGCCGGTACTGGGCCGACCGGGAGCCCACCGCCGACGCCACGGCCGTCACCGCGCTGAACGCCGACGGCACCCTCGACTGGCAGACGAGCCTGTCGGGCTACACGCCGGCGTCCCCGGCGCTGGCGGACCTCGACGGCCGCCCCGGCGAACTCGACGTGGTGGAGCCCACGTGGGTCGGCCAGGGCCAGTCCGACGGCGGCGGGCAGGTGTACGCCCTCGACCCCCACGGCGCCGTCCTGTGGGGGCCGGTGTCGCAGACCTTCGTGCCCGGCGTCGCCGGGAACCCCGCGGACATCTTCGGAGGGGTGGCCACCGCCGCCTTCACGCCCGGCTTCCAGGACGTGGTGTTCGGCTCGACGTTCGGGTGGAACATCATCGACGGGCGCACCGGATCGCTCCTGCTGCCGCCGCCCTCGGTGTCGGCGGACAACGTCGACGGCGAGTTCGTCGACTGGGACGGCACCGTCGCCAACCTCGACATCCAGGGCACCCCCCTCGTGACACCGGACCCGGTGAGCGGGATGGACGTGGTCCTGGCGGGCACGTACGCGCCCTCCGACCCGAGCGGGGACCGCGGCTTCGTCGCCGTGTACCGGGTGCAGAACGCCGCGGCCGGCGCCGTCGGCGCGGGGTCGTGGCCCATGTTCCACCACGACCCCCGACACACCGGGTCGGTGTCACCGCCGGCGCTGCAGTGTGCCGGGTGCGTGCCGGCCGGAGCCGGCCACGGCTACTGGCTGGCGGCGTCCGACGGCGGGGTGTTCGCCTACGGCGGGGCGCCGTTCTACGGCTCCATGGGCGGCCAGACGCTGGCGCGCCCGGTGGTGGGCATGGCCCCCACGCCCGACGGGGGCGGCTACTGGGAGGTGGCGTCCGACGGCGGGGTGTTCGCCTTCGGCGACGCCGAGTTCTACGGGTCGCTCGGGCGCGTGCGCCTGGCCGCGCCGGTGGTCGGCATGGCGCCCACCACCGACGGCCTCGGGTACTGGATGGTGGCGTCCGACGGCGGGGTGTTCGCCTTCGGCGACGCCGACTTCCACGGGTCGATGGGGGGCCGGCACCTGGCCGCGCCCGTGGTGGCGATCACCCCCGACCCGGGGTCGGGTGGCTACTGGCTGGTCGCTGCGGACGGGGGCGTGTTCGCCTTCGACGCGCCCTACGGGGGGTCGATGGGGGGCGCCGCCCTGGCGCGCCCCGTGGTGGCGCTGGCCGCTCCCCCACCCGACGTGGCCGGCGGGTACTGGGAAGCGGCCGCCGACGGGGGCGTGTTCGCCTTCGGTGGCGCGCCCTTCGACGGGTCGGCCGGCACCCTGCAGCTGGCTGCACCCGTCGTCGCCATGGCCGTGGCCGGCTGAGGCGCATTCCACACCGCAGGCGGCGCCCGACCGGCGCCCGACCGGCGCCGAGTCACACCGCCAGGTGCACCTCGGCGCGCCAGTCCCCCGTGAGTCGCACGGCGCTCACCACCATGCCCGCTTCGAGGAGCCACGTCAGCACGGCGCCGTGGTCGGCATGTGTCGGCGGCGTCACCACCAGGCCGCGGCGGGGGTGGTCCTGGACCAGTCGCCAGCCCTCGGGCAGCCCCACGCCCGCCGAGGTGAGCCGGGCGAGCACCCGGGTGCCCACGGCGTGCTGCACCCCCACCGAGTCCGGCTGCACACCGTTGCGCCCGACCTTTCCCGCCACCCAGGTGCACACGGGGACGTCGTGCACCGCGCCCGCCAGGAGCATCGTGCCCAACCCCCGTTGCGGGGGCGGCTCGTCCTCGGGGCGCACGTGGGGGTGGAGGTTCAGCCAGCCGTCGTGGCGCGTCGCCAGGTCGTCCATGGCGCGCACCACGGCGCCGGTGTCCTCCACCCGGAATTCGATCACCTCGGTGCGCCGGCGCGCCACGTCGCCGCGATGCCCTGGCGGCGGGCGTTCAGGCCGGCCCGCGCAGCGCGGGCCCGTCGAACCGGTCGACGGTGGCGAATTCCTCGACGGCCTGGCGCGTCAGGCGGCGCGGCTGGTGGACGGGCCGGCCCAGGGCCACCAGGGCCGCCACCGCCATGTGCCCGGGCACGGCGAACAGGGTGCGCACCTCGGGCTCGCGCCGCACCACCATCGTCGTCATGACCCCGGCGAGACCCTCGCCGCGCGCCGCCAGGAGCAGGCTCCACACGAAGGGGTAGACCGACGCCCCCCCCACGAGCGTGTAGCGGTCGAAGCCCCGGTCGACGGTGGCCAGCTTGCGCAGGTCGGCGAGGACGAGCAGCAGGAGCGGCACCTGGTCGAGATGCTCGGCGAATCCCCCCGGCCCCGCCGCCGCCGCGGCCGCCACGGCCGGGGCCTCGGCGAGGGCGCGCCGCTCGGCCTCCCCGTCGGTGACCGGGGCCCACGGCACGAGACCGGCCGCCCCCTGCGCCAGGTACTCGTACCAGCCCGGCAGGTAGAGGTCGCGCAGCGCCGCCTTGCGCGCCGGATCGCGCACGACCACCACCCGCCACGCCTGGCGGTTGCCCCCGCTGGGCGCGAAACGGGCGGTGTCGAGGAGGCGGTAGGCAACGTCGTCACCGACCGGGTCGGAGGTGAAGGAGCGCACCGCCCCCGTGGTGCGCAGGGCGTCGGAGATGTCCACGACGCCGACGGTAGTTCCCCCACCGGGCCCGACGCCGGGCGCGACGCCATGCGCTACGCCGTGCCGGGCCACAGGTCCTCGGGCTCGCGGCCCATGGTCTCGGGGAGGAGCGCGAACAACGCGGTGGCGAGCACCACGGGAAGGAACGTGACGGCGGCGGCCAACCCGAATTGGTTCCCGATCTGGCCGACGGTCCCGAAGGTGACGAGGCCGGTCACGGCGCCGGCGACGCTGGCGGCCACGTTCCAGCCCGCCACCGAGGCCCGGACCGAGGTCGGGAAGAGCTCGTTGGCGAGCGCGCCGGCCGCCGGGGCGAAGGTCGCCGCCGCCAGCACCGCCAGCTCGTAGCCGACGAGCAGCGCCAGGCGCGACCCGCTGTAGGCCAGCATGCCGGTGAGGGCCATGGCCAGCATGGCGAGGGCGCCCGTGGGACGGCGCCCCACCCGGTCCGCCAGGAACCGGCCGAGCAACAGCCCCGTCAACCCGAAGGCCGCCGCCGCGGCCACCATGGCGGCGGTCTGGTCGCCGGACATCTTCAGGACGTTCTGCGCGTACAGGAAGACGAAGCCCGTGGCGGGGCCGGTCACCACGGCGACGGCGAACGCCAGCGACGCCACCGTGAGCAGGCGCCAGCGGTAGGCGGGTGCCACCGCGCCGAACACCGGCACGGGGTGTTCGACCGCCGCGGCCGCGATGGCGAAGCGACCGGGCTCGACGAGCCACCGCCGGATGAAGAGCATGGCCAGGAGCGGGATGACGGCCAGGGCGAAGAGCCCCCGGAACCCGAGGGTCGACTTGGCGAGGCCGTGGATCACCGCCGTCAGGCCCGAGCCCACGCCGTAGCCGGCGGCGATGAGGGCGATGGCCCGGGCGCGGTCCCAGGTGCCGGTTTCCTCGGCCGCGCTGACCTGGGCGACGGCGTTGGTGGCACTCAGCAGCGGGCGGCCGAGCGCGAAGATGACCACGAACCACCAGTAGCCGGGCGAGGCCGACGCCAGGACGGTGAAGGTGAGCCCCAGGGTGCAGGTCACCAGGAGCATGAACCGGCGCCCGTAGCGGTCGGCGAGGCCGGCGAGGGGGAGGCCACCGAGCGAGGCCAGTCGCAGGACGGCGAGCCCCACCCCGAGGGACGTGAGCGACAGCCCGGTCTGGTCGGCGATCGTCCTGCCGTGGACGATGCGGCCGAAGTGCGCGGCCACGTCGCCCAGTGCCGCCACCGCGCCGAACTGCCCGAATCCCGAGGCGAGCGCCATGAGCGCCAGTCCCACGATGGCGCGATCGGACCACGAACGGAGCCCGAGGTCCCCGCCCGGCGGACCGCCGGCGCTCACGACGGGGCGCTCACGATGGCGGCACACCACCTGATCGACGTGCGGCGGCTTCCGCCCGTTCGGCCGTGCTCCGCAGGGCGGCTGTCGATCCGGGGACGACGGCCTGCGGTGCGTCCAGGGCGCGTGCCCCCGGCGGGAGGTCGGCGAGGTCGGCTTCGAAGCGCGCCCGGGCGGCCGTGATGTCGGCCACCGGGCCGCCCGCGGGGACGGTCGCCACCACCGGGTCGACGCGCCGGCCGCCGTGCATGACCGGCTCGAGCAGCGGGCGTGTCCCGACGGGCGGTTCCTCGTCACGGAGGCCGATCGTGTCGCGCATCGAAGGGCCCCGGAATACCTGTTTCGCACCGGGGAGCGACACCTTCCCCGGTGACAGCTTCATCACCGGGCGGCCGGCGAACGAGACGAGCTTGTAGGCGCTGTCGAGGAAGGGGGCGTCCGCGGACACCCCGAGGCGCGTCCCGACGCCCGCCGCGTCCACCGGGGCGCCGTCGGCCACCAGCCGGGCCAGGTCGTGCTCGTCGAGGCCTCCGGAGACGAGGATGCGGACCCGGGGAAGCCCGGCGGCGTCGAGCATGCGACGGGCCTGGTGGGCCAGTGCGCCGAGGTCGCCGCTGTCGAGCCGCACAGCGGCGTCCTCGCCCAGGCCGAGCTCGGTGATCACGGTGATGGCGTTGGCCATGCCCGTCGAGGTGTCGTAGGTGTCGACGAGGAGCGTCACCCCCCGGGGATGGTCGCGGGCGTAGGTGCGGAAGGCGTCGATCTCGGTCGGGAACGCCTCGACGAAGGAGTGGGCCATGGTCCCCGACGGGCGCAGCCCGTAGCGCCGGGCCGCCTCCACGTTGCTGGTGGCGACGAACCCCACCATGGCCGCCACGCGTGCCGCCGCCATGCCGGCCTCGATCCCCTGGGTCCGCCGCAGCCCGAACTCCACGAGATCGAGGCGGTCGGCGGCGGCCAGGCGGCAGCGCGCCGCCTTCGAGGCCAGCGTGGTCTGGAAGGTGATCTGGTTGAGCAGGACCGTCTCGGCCAGCTGTGCCTCGGCGACAGGCGCGGTGACCTCGAGCAGGGGCTCCTGGGCGAACACGATGCGGCCCTCGGGGACCGCCCACACGTCACCGGTGAAGCGCAGCGTCGAGAAGGCCTCGAGGCTGGCGTCGTCGAAGCCCACCGTGGCCAGGTACTCGAGCTCTTCGGCGTCGAAGCGGAACTGCTCGAGCCAGTCGAGACAGGCACCGAGCCCCGCCGCCACCAGGAAGCCCCGCTCGGGCGGGAGCGCCCGGACGAAGAGGCTGAACGTGGCGGTGTCGTTCATGGCGTGGCGCAGGTAGCTCGCCGCCATGTTCAGCTCGTAGAGATCGGTCCGCAGCCCGCCGCTCATGTGCCCTGCCCGCGTTCGCCGCCGGAAGCCGCGATGTGCCCCCGTTCTACTCGCCTGCTCGCCGGGGGGTGGGGACGGCGGCCGCCGCGGGACCGTCAGGCAATGGCGGGCGGGCACCTCGTAGGCTGCCACCCGGCCGCCCCGAGGTTTCGAGCGCTCGTGCCGCGGGGGCGCCGCGCCACCTCGAACCGTGACCCGAACCCGCCCGCCCGCCGACGAGCCGAGCACCCCCCGCCCGCCACGCTCCGGGCGCCGCGTCGTGGCTACCTGGTCCGGGCACCTCGTGCTGGCCGCGGTGGCGTACGTCCCGCTCCTGCGTACCGCACCGGGGCAGGTGGGCGCGGACACGAAGCTCTACCTCTACCTCCACCCGGCGCGGTTCATGTCGCAGGTGGCGTCCATGTGGGACCCCGACGTCGCCATGGGGTCGGTCACGCACCAATACATCGGCTACCTCCTCCCCATGGGCCCCTACTACGCGTCGATGCAGGGCCTCGGGGTGCCCACGTGGGTGGCCCAGCGCCTGTGGACGGGCAGCCTGCTCTTCCTGGCCGGCGCGGGCGTGCTGTTCCTCCTGCGCACCCTGTCGCCGGTGACCACCACGCCGGGGGCCGGGTCGCTCGACATGGGCACGCTGGGCGGCGTGGGCGCCATGGTGGCGGCCTTCGCCTACATGCTCTCGCCCTACGTGCTGCAGAACGAGGCCCGGGCGTCGGTGTTGCTGCTGCCGTGGGTGGGGCTCCCGTGGATGATCGGGCTCGTGGCCCGGGCCCTGCGCCACGGCGGGTGGCGGCATCCCGCGCTCTTCGCCGTGGTGGTGGCGCTGGTCGGGAGCACGAACGCCGCCTCCCTGGTGCTGGTGGGCGTGGGGCCCGTGCTGTGGGTGCTGTGGGAGCTCGTCGCCCGCCGCGTGGACTGGCGCCGGGCGCTGGCGACCACGCTCGAGATCGGGGTGCTCAGCGCGGCGGTGTCACTGTGGTGGGCGACGGGGCTCGCCGTCGAGGGCACCTACGGCATGGACATCTTGCGCTACACCGAGACGATCCCCACCGTGGCGCGCACGAGCCTGGCGTCGGAGACGCTGCGGGGCCTCGGCTACTGGTTCTTCTACGGCGTCGACAAGGTGGGTCTGTACCTGCCGATGGCGGGTCCCTACATGACGTCGGTGTGGCTCCTGGCGGTGAGCTTCGCCGTCCCGGCCGCGGCGTTCCTGGCCGCGTTCGTGACCCGGTGGCGCGAGCGGGCGTTCTTCGTGACCCTGATCGTGGTGGGCACGATCATGTCCGTCGGCGCGCACCCGCTGTCGGACCCCTCGCCGCTGGGTCGCCTGATCAAGGCGGGGGCCACCGGCTCGACGGTGGGTCTGGCCCTGCGCAGCACCAACCGTGCCACGCCGCTCGTCGTCCTCGGGGTGGCCGTGCTCCTCGGGGCGGGCGTCGCCGCCCTCGCCCGCCGGTGGAGGATCGCGGGGGTGGTGGCGGCCGCCGCGGCGACCGGCCTCGTGGCCGCTGACCTTCCCGCGCTGTGGACGGGGCAATTCGTCGCCGCCAACCTGAGCAGGCCCGAACACATCCCCTCGTACCTGACGCAGGCGGCCGACTACCTCGACAACCAGCCCGGGGCCCACCAGACCCGCGTCCTGACCGAGCCCGGCATCGACTTCGCCGTCTACAACTGGGGCACCACGCTCGAGCCGGTGCTGCCCGGCCTCATGACCCGCCCCGAGGTGGACCGGGGCCTCGTGCCCTACGGCTCGCCGGGGTCGGCCGACCTGCTGGGAGCGGTCGACGAGGGCGTCCAGGCCGGCACCTTCGACCCCTCGGCACTCGCTCCCATGCTCCGCCTGATGAGCGCCGGCGATCTCGTGCTCGAGTCCGACTTTCAGTACGAGCACTACGACACGCCCCGCCCCCAGGCCCTGTGGCAGAAGCTCGACCCTCCGCCGCCCGGGCTGGGCGCCCCCATCGGGTTCGGCAGCCCCAGGGTCACGGCGGCCTCGCCGAGGAAGTACCCGGAGATCGACGAGACGGCGCTGGGCCTCCCCCACGACGCCGCCTATCCGGCACCGGTGGTGGCCTTCCCCGTGGCGAACGCCCGCCCCATCCTGCGGACCGAGGGCGCCACCACCCCGATGCTCGTCGACGGTGACGGCACCGGACTGGTGGCGGCCGCCGGCGCCGGCCTGCTCGACGGGCAGGCGACCGTCTTCTATTCGCCGTCGTTCGCATCGCAGCCGGCCGAGCTGCAGCGCCAGGTGGCCCGGGGTGCCGACCTGGTGGTCACCGACACCAACCGGCGCCAGGCCGAGCAGTTCGGCACCGTGCGCGAGAACGTCGGGTACACCGAGATGGCCGGCGAGAAGGCACTCGTCCCCGACAGCCGCGACGCCCGGCTGCCGCTGTTCCCCGCGGCCGCCGGGGACACGAGCAGGACGGTGGCCGTGCAGCTCGGGGTGAAGAGCGTGCAGGCGAGCGGCTACGGCAACCCCATCACCTACGTGCCCGAGGACCGGCCCGACCAGGCGATGGACGGCAACCTCCGCACGGTGTGGACGGTGGGCGCCTTCGACGACCCGGTGGGCCAGTTCCTGCGGATCACGCTCGACCACCCCCTCACCACCGACCACGTCAACCTCGTGCAGCCGCTCTATGGACCACGTGACCGGTGGATCACCCGCGCCACCTTGCGCTTCGACGGCGGCCGGCCGATCACGGTCGACCTCGACGGCACGTCGCGGACCTCGGCGGGGCAGACCGTGTCCTTTTCCACGCGGACGTTCACCACGCTGCAGATCACCATCGACAGGACGAACACGAGCGGCCAGCGCTCGACCGACGGGATGTCGGGCGTGGGCTTCGCCGAGGTCCGTCTCGGCGGCCAACAGGTCGACGAGGTGCTCCGCATGCCGCAGGACCTGTTGACGGCGGCCGGCGCGTCCTCCGCGTCGCACCGCCTGACCCTCGTGATGACACGCCAGACCGCGGCCCCCGTCCCGCCGCGCACCGACCCTGAGATCGACATCGCCCGCTTCTTCACGCTGCCCACAGCGCGGTCGTTCTCGGTGAGCGGCACCGCCGAGCTGTCGCCGCTGGTCCCCGACGACGACATCGACCGGCTGCTCGGGACGACCGTCCCCGGTGTCGAGGCGGCGTACTCGTCGGGCCGGCTCCCCGGCGCGTTGCAGGACCGGGCGTCGTCGACGCTCGACGGCGACCAGGCCACGGTGTGGAGCCCCGGGCTGGGGCCGCAGGCCGGCAACTGGCTCGAGTACGACCTGGCGCGCCCGCTCACGTTCGACCACCTGTCGATGTCCGTCGTCGCCGACGGCCGGCATTCGGTGCCGACGTCGGTGACCGTCAGCGCGGGGGGCCAGAGCCGGACGGTCCCCGTGCCGGCCCTGTCCGACAGCACGCAGCCGTGGGCGACGCAGACGGTCACGCTGACGTTCCCCGCGCTGACCGGCACCGACGTGCGGCTCACCTTCGGCACGGTGCGGCAGGTGACCGATCTCGACTACTACTCCGACACGCAGGTGGGCCTGCCTCTCGGCATCGCCGAGGTGACCATCCCCGGCATGCCCCGGGCCGTCGCCGCCCCCGCCGCGCTGCCCGGGACGTGCCGGAGCGACCTGCTCACCGTGGACGGCGTGCCGGTGCCGGTGAGCATCACGGGCACGACGGCGGCCGCCGAGGCCCTCGACGCCGTCGGGGTGCACGGCTGTGGCAGCGCCACCGACGGCATCACCCTCGGCGCCGGCCCGCACGAGCTGCAGACCCAACCGGGGTTCCCGCCGGGCGTCGACGTGAACATCGACAGCCTCGTGCTCGACTCGGGCCCGGGCGGGTCCGCGCTGGCGACCGGGGCGACGGGGCGGGCGCAGCCCGTCGAGTCGGGGCCGGCGCCGACGCTCACGGTCGTGCACTCCTCGGCGACGGCGGCGAAGGTCGTGGTCCACCATCCGACGCGGCCGTTCTGGATGGTGCTCGGTGAGAGCACCAACGCCGGGTGGCACGCCATCACCGGCACCGGCGCGGACCTGGGCCCGCCGCAGCTCGTCGACGGCTACGCCAACGGGTGGTTGGTGACCCCCGCCACCGCGGGCCACGACATGGTCATCATGCTGCAGTGGACGCCGCAGCGGCTGGTGTCGGCGTCGTTGGTGGTATCCGGGGTGTCGCTGGCGCTGTGCCTTGCCCTGGGCTGCCTGCCGCGGCGATGGCGGGCGAGGCTGCGTCGGCTCGCCCGGTCGGTGCGGGCGAGGCCGCGCCGCCGTGCGCGGCCGGAGGAGCCGGGCGTCGCCGTGCCCATCGGCCCCGCCGGAGCCTACCGTCGGGCCTCGGCGCCGGGCACCGTCTCGGCACGACTCCACGGCGCGCCACCGGGGGCGTCCGACACGGCCGCCGAGCGCTCCCCCCTGCTCGGCTCGCCGTTGCGATCGTCGGGGGCGCGGCCGGGGTGGGTGGGCCTGGTCGTCGTGCCCGTCGTGGCCGGGGGGGTCACCGCCGCCGTCGTCACCCCGGGCGCCGGTCTCCCGGTGGCCGCGGCCGCCTTCCTGGCCGCCGCCACCGGCTACGGGAGGGTCGTGCTCGCCGTCGGGTCGGTGGGACTGCTCGTCGCCGTGGACCGCATGGTGACCAGTGCCCAGCGCACGTTCCACTACGCCGCCGACTTCGGGTGGCCCAACCATGTCGAGACGGCGAGCACGCTGGCGTGGATCGCCGTGGCGGTGCTCGGCGCCGACGCACTGGTGCAGGAGGTCCGTGACCGTCGCGCCCGCGGCGCGCCCCGGTCGGGACGGCGGACGAGCCCCAACCACCCTGCACGGGGCAGGCACATTCGTCGGCCCGAGTGAGAGCGGCCATGGTACGGTCGAACGACTGATGGTGGACGCCGCGCCCCTTCCCGCTGCCGAGGCGATCGACGAACCGGTCGACGGCGCGGCGGCACCGGATCTCCGGAGCCCCGAGAGCGGCATACCGGGCGTCCGGCCCCGGCACTTCCCCTGCTTCGACGGGCTGCGTGCCATCGCAGCGGTCCTCGTCGTCCTGGTGCACACGGGGTTCGACTCGGGGTTCACCCTGCGAAGTTCGTACGGCATCTACACCGCCCGCCTCGAGATCGGCGTGTCGGTGTTCTTCCTCATCTCGGGGTTCCTGCTCTACCGGCCCTTCGCGGCGTCGCACATCGCCGGCGGGGCGCCGCCGGCCGTGGGGACCTTCTGGGCGCGGCGCCTGCTGCGCATCCTCCCGGCGTACTGGCTGGCGTTCGTGGTGACGAGCTATGTCCTGCACGCCAACAAGATCTATCCCGGGTGGCACTCGGTGCTGATCTACCTGGGCCTGCTGCAGATCTACTTCCCGAAGCACTCGTTGTCGGGGATCACGCAGGCGTGGTCCCTGTGCACCGAGATCTCCTTCTACTTCTTCCTGCCCCTGTTCGCCATGGCGGTGAACGCGCGGCGCCGCTCCGACCGTCACCAGATGCGCCGCGAGGTCATGGTCCTCGTCGTGCTCTACACCATCGGGATCGGCCTGCGTTTCTGGTTGCTCCACTCCCACTCGGGCGCGGCGGGCGCCATGGAGACGACACTGCCCGCGTACCTCGACCTCTTCGCGCTCGGCATGTTCCTGGCCCTGGCGAGCAGCTGGCTGGCACACCGCCACCGCGAGCCCCGGTGGCTCTGGCACCCGGCCATGCCGTGGGTCAGCTGGGGGCTGGCGCTGGCGATGCTGTGGTCGGTGTCGCACATCGGGATCTCGCGGCTCCCGCTCGTGCACAGCTCGCCGGGGCGCGGCGTCGAGCAGGAGGTGCTGTACGGCCTGTTCGCGTTCTTCCTGCTGCTGCCGGCGGTCTTCGGCCCCCAGCACCGCGGTGTGATCCGCGGGGCGCTCACGTGGAAGCCCGTGGTGGCCCTCGGCATCGTGTCCTACGGCCTCTACCTGTGGCACCAGGCGTGGGCCACGCTGTTCGTCAAGTGGACGGGGCTGCTGTTCCGCCTGCCGCTGCTCGGGATGTTCGCCGTCGTCTTCGGCATGGGCCTGATCTCCGCCATCGCCAGCTATGTGATCGTGGAGCGGCCCATCCTCGGCTTGAAGGACCGGCTGGGGTGGTGGAGCCGGATCCCGCGGCCCGGCGCCAGGGCACGCGGCCGGGCCGGGCCGACTGCGGTGTCAGCCGGAGCCCCCGCCGCCGTCGGCGACGTCCTTGCGGAGCAGGGCGAGCTCCTCGGCGAAGACACCGGTCATGTCCTCGAGCCTGCGCAGCTGCGAGCGCAGGTAGACGCAGACCGTCAGGAGGACGAGGGCGGCCAGCACGGTGAGCAGGGCCGGGGGGCTGATGACGCCGAGGGCCCGGGCGAGGCGGTCGAAGAGCCCAGGTGAGATCGCCAGGACGGCGACCACCACCGGCGCCTACGGCGCCGACACCGGCGACGCCGGGAACGGTGTGAGGGGCCCGGTGACCGCCGGCGGGTGGTCGTCGGGCGTGGCGCGGTCGACGGAGGAGCCGGACGGGCTGGTGGCGTCGGGGGCGGCGCCGCGGGGCGCGCCGGTGTCGGCGGGATGGCGCCGCCCGAGCACGACGTCGGGTGGGGACCCGGTGCGCCGCAGCCGGCCCCACAGCCAGTCGAGCTGCACGGCCCCGAGCAGTACCAGCGACACCTCGAAGGCGGTGCGGTAGCGCGTCTGACCGAAGCTCACGAGCACCGTGGCGGCCACGTCGATCCCCACCGCGACGAGCGGGAACACCGGCACGCGGCGGCGCCGCAGGACGACGAGGCCGCCGACGGAGAGCGCGACAAGGCCGTAGTACATCCCGAGGCCGACGAGCGCCCAGTGGTACGGGCGCGTCTCGACGTAGTAGTCGAGCCATACCTGCATGGCCGGATGGAAGGCGCCGAAGGCCCGCCCGAGGCGGGCGAGCTCCACGGGCAGCAGGCGGTTCTCGTGGGCCCGGATGTAGCGCAAGGCGTCGGTCTGCGCCTGCGCCGACTGCACCGACTTGTCGGCGTGCGGGTTGACGGGTGCGTGCAACGAGCACGTCAGCGACCAGTAGCCCTCGAACGTCCCCGACCACGTCACGTCGCAGTTGGCGGAGGCCAGGGTGATCCCGAGGCCCGAGCTGATGAAGGTGGGTTTGGTGAAGCGGCTCATGTTGTAGCCCACCCAGGGCGCCACCACGGTGAGCGCCGTGAGCGTGCCGAGCCCGAGCAGCGCCAGCCGCCGGCGCCAGCGGAGGCGGGCCGCCAGGGCCAGGGGGAAGAGGATCAGCGGGAGCAGCAGGGCGAGCTCGTCGCGACCGAGCGCGGCCAGGCCCATGACGGCACCGAGGGCGAGCACCGAGCCCGTCGAGGGGCGCTTCCAGAACCGGTACGCGCAGAGCAGGACGCCGGCCACGAGCAGCGGGGTGAGGGTCTCGGAGAGGGCGAGCTCGTCGCTCATCCAGATGTTGGGGTACACCGCCACCAGGAAGGCGGCGATGAGCCCGGCACGGCGCCCGGCGATCTCGCGCCCGGTCAGCCCGCCCACGGTGACGGCGGCGGCACCGATGACGCAGCACCACACGCGGTGGGCGAAGAAGGACTTCAGGCCGACCACCGAGGTGGCGGCGAGCACGAAGACGAACAGCGGTGGCCAGTCTGCGGTCTGCACGACCGAATGCTCCAGGGCGTTGTAGTGCCACGGGTCGATGAAGCCGTGGCCCGACACGAGGAGGTTGGCGGCATTGTGGAAGTAGTAGGCGTCCCCGCCGGGCTTGCGGTCGGGGCGCCCGAGGACGGTGGCCAACCGGATCCCGAACCCCATGAGGGTGATGGCCCCGAGCCACACCCACCACCGGCCCGCACGCGCCCGGGGCACCGCCGTCACGGGGGGCGGCGCCGTCACGGGAAGCGGCACGGCGCCACGGTCTGCCAACCGGTCGGGCGGTTCGTGCTCGGCAGGTCGGCGCTCCTCGCTGCGCCGCCGCCGCCGACTCACGAGCCTGCGGGGCGGCGGCGCAGCACCAGGAGCAGGTTCCACGTCGCCAGCTCCCGGACGGCCGGCACGTGGACGATCCAGCGCATCCAGTCGGGGTAGTAGCGCGGCAGGGCGTCGACGACGTCGACCCCGGGATGCGACCGGGCCAGGCGCAACGTGGGGCCGACGTGGCACGCGAACAGCGAGGACCCGAAGAGGTTGCCCGGCGGCCGGCCGAAGTGCCGCTCGTAGCGACGAGCGGCGCGGTGCCCGCCGAGGAAGTGCCAGGGGGCCGTCTCGTGGCCACCCCAGGGGGAGTACCACGCCGTGAACGACACGTACAGCAGGCCCCCGGGCCGGGTGACCCTGATGAGCTCGTCCATGAAGACGGCCGGTGACGCCACGTGCTCGAGGACGTTCGACGAGAAGGTCAGGTCGGCGACGCCGTCGGGTATCGGCAACACGTTCCCGTCGCCGGCGATGGTCCGTCCGGGGGCCAGCCGGCCCGGCGTGATGTGCCAGTCGTGGAGTTGGCGCACGGCGTCCTCCGATGGCGGCGCACCGTCGGTCGGGGGGCCGGGCTCGGGCGGTTCCGGCCGGGCGGCGGCGCCCGCCTCGGGCTCGACCAGGACGCAGCGCGCCCCGGCCCGCGTGAGCGCCTCGGTGAAGTAGCCCGGTCCCCCCCCGATGTCGAGCACGAGCTTCCCCGCGACCGTGGTGTACCGGCGCAGCTGCGCGACCGTGTCGGCCGCCTGGAACCGGTAGAACTCCTGCGGATCGGTCCGGTAGAAGCGGTCGAACTCCGAATGCCCGCCACGGAAGGCCCGGAAGAGTTCGATCGAACGGCGCAGCCCCCAGTTGTCCGGGCCGGCGAAGGACGTCTCCGTCTCACCCTGGGCGGTGACCATCCCGGCCCATGGTAACCGCCGGGCGAGGCTCGTCCCGGCTGCCGCGGGCGGTCACGCCGCGCCCGAGGGCGCCGGTGCTCGTGACACGCGGCGCCACGCCACCAGGGCGATCAGGTATGCCACCAACCCGAGGCCGAGCACCACGTGGAACCCGAAGATCATGGCCAGCAGCGTGGCCAGCACGGCGCCGACGACCGAGGCGAAGCCGTTCACGGCCCAGCCCCAGGCGACGTATTCGCGAGGCGTGTCGCTGAGGCGCGACACGGCGCGCAACCCCAGGGGCATGAACATCCCGAGGCACAGCCCGAGCGGTGCGAGCAGGCCGAAGGCGATGGGCACGCGCACCGCCATGGGGAGGCCGAGCAGCGCGTTGGTGAGTGGTGTGAGCCCGAACAGGTAGAAGGCGGTCAACGCGGTGAGGGCGACGAGCAGAACCGGGACGGTGGCCCGGTGGCCGTCCTGGCGGCTGCTCGCCAGGGCGCCGATCCCGGTGAAGACGAGGATCGACATCAGCGTCACCGTCAGCGCGTAGGTCGGGTAGCCCAGGAACAGGTTGAGCAGCTGCATGAGCGTGACCTCGAAGAACATGAAGCCGAGCCCGACGGCCGCGAAGAACAGGGCCGAGCCCGCCTTGCGCGGCATGCGGCGCCAGTCCTTGCGCACGGCCACGAACGGCAGCAGCAGGAACAGTGCCGAGATCACCACGGACAGCACGAGGAGCAGGATGAGCACTCGCTCTCCCACCTGGTCCTCGCGGTCCTGGCTCGTGATGGGGTGGAAGTAGTCGCGCAGGACGGTGCCGAAACGCGCCACGTGCCAGAAGAAGGGGTCGTTGTCCGTCGTGGGGACGACGTTGTACGTGTAGGAGGCGTAGAAGGCCCGTAGCTGTGCGGCGGTGCTCGACGCCACCGTGTCGACGGGGTTCCGGGGCACCGCCCGCCCGGGAGCGTACTGCAGGCTCGTCCCCGGGACCGAGGCGAGCGACGCCACGAACCGGTTCACCTCGGCCGGGGTGAAGGCGGAGCGTTTCACGAGGATCGTCGACAGGGTGAACGATCCGAGCAGGTGCGCCGGCGACGTCGCCACCATGATGTGGGCGCCGGGATCGGTGATGCCGAGGTTCGTGAGGGCCTGGCGGGCGGTGGCGACGAAGCGCGTCGTCCGATACGGCTTGTGCTGGTAGTCGATCTCGCCGAACTGGGCCACGAAGATCCCGTCACCGGTGAGGTGCTTCAGGCTGTCGACGATGGCGTCGGTCGTGTACAGGTAGCTCTCGGAGAGCACGAAGGCACTGGCGGTGGCGGCGTTCGTGGCCGCGTAGCTGTCCGGCGCCGGGTACCAGATCATGTCGTACTTGCGGTCGGTGCGCGCCAGGTAGGAGCGGCCGTCACCGTTGACGTAGTTCACGGCCGGGTTCTGGGCGAGGTGGCCGTCGAAGTCGGCGAAGGTCGTCGTGACGAGCGAGTACGTCACCGGATTGAGCTCGACGGCGTCGACGTGCGCCGCTCCGAACCACAGCGAGGCGAGGACCTCGTGCCCGCCGGCGGCGCCGATGACGGCCTCCTGCTTCGGTGGCGTCCCGGTGACGGCGAAGGGGATCGCCCGCGGGTCGGCGCCGAAATCGTAGTGGGCGAGCGACGACACGTGGCCGTCCCACCGGTAGATGGCGGAACCGATGATGCCGTCGTGGTAGAGGGTGCGGACGTCGGGGGTCGACTGGAGGGCGTCCACACGGAAGATCGGGCTCCACGCCGAATAGATGGGTGTGCCGACGAGGATGCTCGCCTTGGTGGTGTCGAGCCGCTGTGCCGGGAGGATGCTCGGAGCGGCCACGAGGACAGCGGTGAGCCCGGCCAGGACGACCATGACGGGCGCGGCCCGGGGACGCACACGCCACATCACGACGGCCGCCCCGACGAAGAGCACCGCCGCCGCCAGCATGATGGTCGCCGGCGGCCCGATGGAGCCGGTGAGCGTGATCACGATGGCGCAGGCGAGGCCCGCGCCCAGGAGGTCGGCGAAGTACAGGCCGCCGACGCCTTCGGGCCGTCGCCCGAAGAGGGTGGCGACGATGACGCCGGGGGCCACGAAGGGCACGAAGACGAGGAGGCAGATGGCGAGCAGGTCCCCCATGCTCTTCGCCCCCGTCGTTCCGTACCGCCAGATCGAGAGGGTGTCGAGCGAGATGTGGGCCACCACGACGTAACTCGCCACTACGCACAGCGCGCCCAGGAGGAAGCTCCACAGAAGGACCGTGTCCGTGCGCGCCCGGCGCAGCCGCGCCGACACCGCCACCAGGACACCACCCGTGCCGATGCCGAGCAGTGCGAGGCCGATGATGAGGTACGTGTAGTAGTAGAAGAGCTTGTAGGAGATGACCCGCGTGTAACAGATCTCGATCAGCAGGGCGGCGAAGCTGACGAGCAGGATCTCAGCGTGGTGGCCCCATCGAGACGGTCTGGCGTGGCCCGGCGTGGCGGCGACGCCCGTGCTCGGCCGAGTCCGCAGCGTGGTCACCGGGCTTGTCTACCACGGGCCCCATGCGGCTCCATGGCTCGTCAGGCCGCGCCAGTAGTCAGAGACGCGCCGGGGCGATGTACCGCGCGGACACCACCCGCCCCTGGCGGAACTCGATGACCCACACGCACCCCTTCAGGCCCGGCGGGCGGCGCGGCAGGCGGATGCCGTCGGCGGCGGCGAGCGCGGCCAGCACCACGCCGATCACCTCACCATGGGTGCAGAGGACGACCGTTCCCGACGACCCCTGGTCCGACGACCCCTGGCCCGACGACCCCTGGTCCGACGACCCCTGGTCCGACGACCCCGGGGTGGACAGGGAGCGGACGAGCGCCAGCGCGCCGTGCGCGGCATTGGGGGTCAGGTCGGCACCCTCCTCGATCGGGATCCCCAGCTCGGCGGCGAGGGGTTCCATCGTCTGGATGCACCGGTCGGACGGGCTCGAGAGGATGCGGTCGGGTCGCAGGGGGGCCACGACGTCGGCGATGTGCATGGCCTGGCGTCGCCCGCGGGCGTCGAGGGGCCGGCGCCGATCGTCGCCGGCCCATCCCTCCTTCGTCCCCGCACGGCCGTGTCGCACCAGCACGAGCTGCACGATCCCCATGATGCCCCGCCGGCGTGAGGCCGGGCGGTGGCGCGCCCGGAATGTGACGACGACGGCACCACCGGCGGCGACGGTTGCCGGTATGGTGCTGCCCTGGTGCGTGCCCTGCAGCGGAAGACGGTTGCCATCGCAGTCGTGGTCGTGGTGGTCGGGGGGATCGCCGCCGGCATCGCGCTGTCGGCCGGAGGATCGGGGCACCCGGTGACCGTCCCCGGGACGCGGCGACCCGCCGTCCCCTCGGTCCGGCCGCCTGCCGTCCCCGCCGGCGCGTTCGCCGTCGACACGTTCCACCGCGTGGTGTCGGGGGGATGGGGCGGCGCCGACGTGGGCGGGCCGTGGGTGGTCGCCAAAGGCGCGTCGGCCGACCTGTCGGTGGACGGTCACGACGGCAGCGTGGCCGTGCGGGCGGGCCCGTTCCTGACCGCCGAGCACATCGTCGTGCTGCCCGCCACGTCGGTCGCCGACTTCGAGGGGACCTTCGACGTCTCGTTCATGGAGGACATCAACACCGTGGACCCCGCCTACGGGGGCGTGCTGGCCTATGTGGTGGCCCGCTACCGCAACGCCGGGGCGACCGGGTACTACCGCCTCGGCCTGGTGTGGGACGCGGCGACGCGCCGGCTGTGGCTGCGCACCCAGAACCCGGTGGGCAAGGGCCAACCCGGTGACTTCACCATCGAGTACGACACCGGCATCGACCCGACGGCGGACTTCCCCGCCGGGCCGCCCTACGGCCCGTACCGCGTGGCGGTCCGGATCTCTGGGTCCGACCCGACCACCTTCGCGTCCAAGGTCTGGCGGGCGGGCGGCCCCGAGCCGAGCGGGTGGATGCTGACAGGGCGCGACGGCGCCGACCGGGGACCGCAGGTGGCCGGGCCCGTCGGTGTCCGGGTGAGCGACGACCTGCAGAGCAGCCCCCGTGTCTACCTCGACTTCGTCGCGCACGTGCGCATCGGGAACCTGGTGCTGGGCCCGGCCACGCGCTGAGCGGTCCGGCCACGCGCTGAGCGGTCCGGCCACGCGCTGAGCGGTCCGGCCACGCGCTGAGCGGTCCGGCCGCGCGCCGAGCGGTCCGGCCGCGCGCCGAGCGGTCCGAGCGGGCGCCGAGCGGTCCGAGCGGGCGCCGCCGCCCGCGTTCCCGAGCAGGGAGGCTCCGGGGGCCGGGGGTTGCTCCGGTGCCCGGGCACGTGCTTTCTCGTAGGGGGCTCTCCGCCTACGCTTGTGCGACCGCACCCCGTGGCGTGCGTGGGGCCGGAGGGGGCAGGCAGGGCAATTGGTGTCGGAGCAGGTGGTGTCGGAGCAGGCAACCGCAGTGTCGCGTGCACCCGCGCCCCCCGCCAGCGGGACGGGGAACCTCCTGGCGCCGTACCTGCCGCGGCTGGTGGTCGACTGGGTCACCGGGTCCCCCACCGATATCCACCGCGACATCGCCGGGTCCGTGGCCTTCGTCGACATCTCGGGCTTCACCAAGCTGTCCGAGCGCCTGGCGAGCCACGGCAAGGTGGGCGCCGAGGAGCTCAGCGAGACCATCAACCGGTGCTTCGTGGATCTCCTGGCGGTCGGCTACGCCCACGGCGGGGGCCTGATCAAGTTCGGGGGTGACGCACTCCTTCTGCTCTTCACCGGCGACGACCACGAGGTCCGGGCGTGCCGGGCGGCGGTGGGCATGCGCAGGACGCTGCGCGCCGTGGGCAGGATCACGGTGCTCGGGCACCGGGTCGGGCTGCGGATGTCGGTGGGCGTGCACAGCGGCGCGTTCGATTTCTTCCTCGTCGGTGAGACGCACCGGGAGCTGATCGTCACCGGGCCGGCGGCCAGCACGACGGTGAGCATGGAGTCCACGGCCGAAGCGGGCGAGATCGTCGTCAGCCCGGCGACGGCGCGGGCCCTGCGCTCGAGCGTCCTGGGGAGCGGCAAGGGGGACGGGGTCCTCCTGCGGCGGGCGCCGCCCGGCCTGTCGTGCGCGCCTGCCACCCTCGAGCCCGTCAGCGCTTCGACCGACCTGTCGGCATGCGTCTCCACGGCCGTGCGCGCCGCGCTCCTGGCGGGGATGCAGGAGCCGGAGCACCGTCGGGTGACCGTCGCCTTCATCCACTTCGATGGCACCGACGCCCTCATCGAGTCGTCGGGCCCCGAAAAGCTCGCCCATCTCCTCGACGGGCTCGTCAGCGGTGTGCAGCGGTCCGCCGACCGGCAGGGTGTCGCCTTCTTGGGGACCGACATCGACCGCGACGGCGGGAAGATCATCCTCACCGCCGGCGCGCCGTCGAGCTCGGGCGGGGACGAGCACCGGATGCTGCTGGTCCTGCGCGAGGTGATGGACCTGCGCCCTGAGCTGCCCCTGCGGATCGGGGTCAACCGCGGCTCGGTCTTCGCGGGCGACATCGGCCCCCACTACCGGCGCACCTTCACGGTGATGGGCGACGCCGTCAACCTGGCAGCCCGGCTCATGGCCAAGGCACAGCCCGGCCAGATCCTGTCGAGCCCCGACGTGCTCGAGCAGTCCGGGGCCGACGTCGACACCGTCGAGCTCGAGCCCTTCGTGGTGAAGGGCAAGGCCCAGCCCGTCCGGGCGCTGAGCGTGGGGAACGTGGCGACGGCTCGGCGGAGCCGGCGCGACGACGGCATCCCCTTCGTGGGCCGGCACACGGAGATCGGCCTCATGCGCGACGCCGTGACCGGGGCGCGCCAGGGCGGCGGCGCCCTCCTCCAGATCACGGGGGAGCCCGGCGTCGGCAAGTCACGGCTGGTCGAGGAGCTCCAGGCGATGGCCGGCGACATGACGCTGGTCCGGGCGACGTGCGAGCACTACGAGTCGTCCACGCCCTACTTCCCGCTGCGGGGGTTGCTGCGAGGGCTGCTGGGCATCGCCCCCGACATGCCCGACACCGCGGCCGCCTCGTGCCTGCGCGACGCCGTGGACCGGGTCGCACCGGCAGTGGCGCCGTGGGTCCCCCTGCTCGCGTCGGTGGTCGACGTCCCCGTGCCCGACACCGAGGAGTCGGCGCAACTCGACGAGCAGTTCCGCCGTCCCCGGCTGGCGTCGGCGACCACCGAGCTGCTGGGCGCGCTCGTGGGCGCGCCCATGCTCCTCGTCGTGGAGGACGCCCACTGGATGGACGAGGCGTCCGCCGACGTCGTGCGCCACTGGGCGACAGCGGTGAGCGGCCGGCCCTGGGTGGTGTGCGTCACCCGCCGGGACGAGGCCACCGGGTTCTCGGCGCCACGCGAGCCGGCGGTGGTCCTCGTGGACCTCCTCCCCCTCGACGGCCAGGACGCCGCCGAGCTGATCCACCTGGCCACCCGGGACTCGCCCATCGCGCCGCACGCCATCGCCGCGCTGGCGGAGCGTTCGGGCGGCAACCCGCTCTTCCTGCGCGAGCTGGTGGCGAACACGCGGGCCGACAAGGGCCTCGGTGACCTGCCGGACTCGGTCGAGGCGGTCATCGCGGCCCGCATCGACCAGCTGCACCCGCTCGACCGGAACCTGCTGCGGCGCGCCTCGGTCCTGGGCCGGTCGTTCCCGGCCGGGCTCCTCGGGGCCGTCGTCGACGACTCCCCCGCCGTGACCGACGACCGCTGGCAGCGGCTGGGCGAGTTCCTGCAGCACGGCCCGGACGGCACGGTGACGTTCGCCCACGCCCTCATCCGCGACAGCGCGTACGACGGCCTGCCCTTCCGCCTGCGCCAGCGACTGCACGCCCGCGCCGGCGACACCATCCGCGCCCAGGCCGGTGACGCCGCCGACGACCACGCCGAGCTCCTGTCACTGCATTTCTTCCATGCGCACCGCCACGCGGAGGCGTGGTCGTTCTCGCACGTGGCCGCGGAGCGCGCCCGCGCCGTCTACGCCAACATCGAGGCGGCGGAGTTCTACCAGCGCGCGCTCGACGTCGCCCGGCACCTGCCCGAGGTGGGCCCCGATGCCGTGGCCCGGACCCTCGAGGACCTCGGCGACGCCCAGAACCACGCCGGCAACTACCTGGCGGCCGAGGCCGCCTACCGCGCCGCGCGCCGCCACATCCACGGAGACGCCGTCGGCCAGGCCCGCGTCGTGCTGAAGCTGGCGCGCGTGATGGGCTGGCTGGACCGGTACTCGGCCGCGCTGCGGTGGATCACCCGCGGGTTGCGCACCATCGAGGGCGCCGAGGGCCCCGAGGCCGCCGCCCAACGGGCCCAATTGCTCGCCTGGTACGGGCGCTTCTGCCAGGAGGAGGGGCGCCACGCCCGCGCCATCACATGGTGCAACGCCGCGGTCGCCGAGGCCGAGGCGGCCGGCGAGCGCGACGCCATGGCGAACGCCCTGAAGGTCCTCGACTGGGCGCACATGGACCTGGGCCGACTCGAGGAGCCCACCAACTGGACGCAGGCCCTGTCGCTCTTCGAGGAGCTCGGGGACCTCACCGGGCAGGCGAGCGTGCTCAACATGCTGGGCGGGTTGGCGTACTTCCGCGGCGAGTGGTCGCGGGCCCTGGAGCTGTACCGCCGCGCCCAGGCGATGGTGCGTCGCACGGGCAACTCCGTGATGGATGCCTTCTACATGAACAACATCGGGGAGATCTCGCTCGAGCAGGGCCGGCTCGCCGAGGCGGCGGAGCTGTTCACCGAGGCGTGGCGCATCTGGCAGGCCGCCGGCTACCGCTCGGGGGCCGCCTCGGTGCGGGGCCTGCTGGCCCGGGTGGCGTGCGGCGAGGGTCGCTTCGACGAGGCCATGGCACTGTTCGCGCAGTCGTTGCAGGAGTCACAGGGCGTGGGCGGCCACGTCGAGGTGCTCGACACCAAGGCCAGGATGGCCGAGTGCGAGCTCCTCGCCGGCCGGCCCGACGCCGCCCGACGCCTCGTGGAGGAGGCGCTCGAGGAGGCGAAGACCCTCGGCGGGGTGTCCGCCCAGCACCCACTGCTCCTGCGGGTCCTGGGGGCCGCCCTGGCACGGACGGGCGACCTCGACGGGGCGCGCCGGGCGCTCCGGGAGAGCCTGGGTGCCGCCCAGACGCGGGGGGCCGACTACGAGCGGGCCCTCACCCTGCGGGTCGTGGCGCGCCTCGGCCACGGATCGGGGCCGGCGGCCGGAGCGGCCGAACAGAGCACGGCGGCCGGGACGGCCGAGCAGAGCACGGCGGCCGGGACGGCCGAGCAGAGCACGGCCATCCTCGAACGGCTCGGCGTCGTCTGGACACCCGACCTGGTGTGAACCGTCGCCTCAGGCGGCGCGCCGCAGGACACGGCGCACCGACAGGGCCCGGTGCAGCCCGTGGATGCCGGTGACAGGCGCCGCGAACATGAACGGGCACGCCCCGTCGACCACCCTCACGCCGTTGTGGCGGCACAGCGTCACGGCCTCGGGCGACACCGACCCCTTCCCCACGCCCCGGTGGAGCCACACCCGGGGCACACCCCGGGCGACGGCGTCTCGCACCACGTCGGCGGCGGCGTCGGCCCCCACCATGACGACGACCCCGTCGAGGGTCCCGGGCACCTCGGCCAGGGACCGATAGGCGCGGTCACCCTCGATGGCGGCCCCGTCGGCGACGCCGCGGTTGACCGGGACCATGGTCCGGCCGCCGTCGCGCAGCATGCGGTAGACGGCGTTCGGGAACTGGCGCGAGTCGGTGGACACGCCCACGAGGGCGATGTGCCGCTGGGCCAGGAAGTCGTCGATGTCGATCCGAGATGGCACGGTGTCCTTCCTTCCTGCCGGGGGGCCGCGCCGGGCGGCCCTCCTGCAGTATCCGCGCCGCTCGAGCCCGGCCACCAGGGGCGGAGGTCCCCGGTGCAGGGGCCGGGCGCTCGCCCCCGCCGCGGACGCCATGGCAGACTGCCACCGAAGCCCGTCCGTCCCCGGCACCGGTCATGAGCCTCCTCCCGCAACCCACGGCACGTCGTCACCTGCGCCGGCTCGAGGCGATCCCGTCCTCGGCCTCCGTGGCCGACGCCGTCGACACGGTGCCCCTGGAGCGGTGGGCCTGGACGCTCGTGTGGTTGGGGGTGCTCACCGGCGGCATCAACCTGTGGGGCTTCTGGTGGTCGTCGCCGGTGACCGTCGCCCTGGCCGCGCTGCTGGTCCTGGCCGGCGTGGCGGGCACCGCCGCGTGCTGGCTGACGGGGAGCCCCCGGTCCGCGTGGCTGCAACGCCCGGCGCTGGGCGCCGCCCTGGCGTCAGCGGCGGTGCCGCAGGCGGTCATGATCCACACGCGCACCTTCTACAGCACCGACTCGGCCGCCTTCGACGACGTGTCGGCGCACGCCCTGGTGCACGGGGTGAACCCGTACACGGCCTCCATGGCGCCGGCGGCGCGCCTGCTGAGCGTCCCCGACCACTACTGGACCTACACCGTCACCGGGTCCCACGTGATGCACGCGTCGTACCCGGCCGGATCCTTCCTCGTCGACGTCCCGGCCATCCTGCTCGGCCTCGACCACCAGGTCGTCGACTGGGTGGACCTGGCGGCGTGGCTGCTGACCGGCGTGCTCCTCTTCGCGCTCCTCCCGGTCACGTTGCGGTGGCTGGCCGCGTTGGTGACCATCACCCCGATCTTCGTCGGCATGTTCGGCAACAGCGGGACCGACGCGCCCTTCCTGCCGCTGCTGATCCTGGCGGTGTGGCGATGGGACCGTTTCGCGCTGGGCACGGCGGCGGGCCCGGTGCGCTTCATGGGGCCCGTCGCGCTCGGGCTCGCCTGCGCCGTCAAGCAACTGCCGTGGTTCTGCGTGCCCTTCCTCGTCGTGGGCGTGGCCGTCGAGACTCGCCGCGCCGGGCGCCGCGGCGCCCCGGTGGCAACGGCCTATGTGGCGGTGGTGGTGGCCGTCTTCGCCGCCGTGAACCTCCCGTTCGTGGTGTGGCAGCCCGGCGCGTGGTTCCACGGGACCCTCGCCCCGTTCGTCGACCCGTTGGTCGCCGACGGCCAGGGCCTCGTGACCCTGGCGACCCACGGCCTCACCGGGGGCGCCGACCTCGGCCTCCTCGATGTGGCGGGCGCCCTCGCCTACCTCTCCGTGGTGGCGGCCTTCGTCGTCTGGTACCCGGCGATGAAGCGCATCTGGCCGCTGCTGCTCCCGGTGGCCTTCTTCTTCTCGGCGCGGAGCCTGTCGAGCTACCTCGTGGACCTCTTCCCGATGGCGGTGGTGGCAGCGGTCACCGTCGCCGCCGGGGCGCGCCCGCCGTCGCAACCTCGGCCCGCGGTGGCCGCCCCGTGGGCGCGCCTGCGCGGCCTGCTGGGCGCGCGGCCGGCGCTCCTGATGGCCTTCCCCGTGACCGGCGTCGTGGTGGTGTCGCTGCTGGCGTTCTCGGCCGCGCCCCTGCAGCTGGCGGTGCGGTCGGTGCGCACCTCGCATGCCGGGCGATCGCTCGACGCCGTGACCGTGACCGTGCACAACCGGACGGCGGGCGCCCTCACGCCGCACTTCCTCGTGAACACCGGCAGCAGCGTCAACGGGTTCTGGGCGACGGCTTCGGACCGGCCCGTCGTCATCGGGCCGCACGCCTCGAGGACGGTGACGCTGCGCCCCCCGGTGGGCACGGGCGTGCCCCAGCACGGCGCCCGGTGGCTGGTGGAGGCGTACACCTCGGGCCCGCGGTGGCTCTCCACCTCCCCCCTTATCGGCTGGCGGCGGCCCTGACCCTGCGGCGGTGGCCAACCTCCGGGTCGGGGTGCGGGTCGGGCGGAGCGCCGGCAGCGCTTCTGACGTGGCGGCGGGCGGCGGTTAGCCTCGGGTCGCAGAGCGCCGAAGGAGGTCCAACGCCATGCCGTGGGAGCCGATCGCGATCACGAGCAAGGACGCCGTCGACGTGGAAGGCGACCAGGTGCGCGTGGTGTGGTCCCTGACGAGGCGGCCGACGAGCGACTGGGCACGCGAGTTCCGCACCTGCAGCACCCAACGCAGCGGGTCCCCCGACTTCGTGCACATGCCCTCTCCCGACGTCCGCCTGGGCGGCACGATCCACTGGACCGTCCCCGCCGCCGACCTGCGCGGGGCCGTGGCCTACGTGCGGGCGTGCGTCGACGAGGCGAACCGCGCCTACCAGGAGCTCCTGGTGCGTCGGGAGGCGGACCGCCGCCGTCGGTCCGAGGAGGACCAGGCCAAGGCGGCCCGGCTGGCCGCGGCGCAGCAGGCGCTGAACGCGCTCGACTGACCCGGGTCGAGGGCGAGGTGTGGTGCCCGGTGCCGGCGGGTCAGCCGTCGGCGCGCGTCGGGCACCTCGGGCAACCGCTGGCGATCATGGAGATCGACGGGCGCCAGCCCGCACAACCGCCAGGCGATGGCTTCGGGGGTGGTCCCGAGAGACAAGCCGGGCGACAGGGCCGGCCCGTCGACGAGCCAGCGCGTGACCCGGATCCGCTCGACCCCTCGAGCTACGACCAGATGCCACCGGCCGTCGGGCAGCGGCACCGGGATCCCGTGGGGAAGCATGGACGCTCCGTGGTATCGGACAGGATTTGCCGGCCGGTTGTGGGTAGTTTGGGAGGGGCGTGGGCCATGTGAGCGCACGATCAGTGATGGGGGGGGTACGGCGGGTGGCCTTACTGGGCAGGAACGGGTGCCCACCCGGCGAACAGGGGCCCCGACGTCCCGCGGGCCGGCGTCTGAGCACGGCGTGAAAGGCCCGAAGTGGACGCGGACGAGATAGGTCGCCGGCTCGAGGAGGAGCGCAACGACCTCCGCCGGGAGGTCCGGGACCTGCGCGACCGCTTGTCGACCGCCGAGGGCCGCTTCCGGGGTGCCGTCGAGAGCAGCACCGACGGTGTGGTCGTGGTCAACCGCGACGGCATCGTCGTCTTCGCCAACACGGCGGCCGCCACCATGCTGGGACAGACCCGCTCCCAGCTGGTCGGCAAGATGGCGACCTTCCCGGTGGCGTCGACGGCCACCCGGCGGCCCGACCAGGAGGCCCTCCTCGCCGACATGCGGCTCGTCCCCACCGACTGGGGCGGGGAGCCCGCCGTCCTCGCCCTGTTGCGCGACGTCACCGAGCAGTCGCTGGCCGACGCCGAGACGGCCTATCGCGCCACGCACGACCCGGTGACCGGCCTCCCCAACCGCTACCTGCTCGACGACCGCCTGAAGCAGGCGCTCGCCCGGGACAGACGGACGCCGAGGACCCTGGCCATCCTGTTCTGCGACGTGGACGGGCTCAAGGGGATCAACGACCGCATGGGACACGGCGTCGGGGACCAGGTCCTCGTGGAGACGGCCCGGCGCATCGAGACCGTCGTCCGGCCCGCCGACACCGCCGCCCACCTCGGCGGCGACGAGTTCGTCGTGCTGTGCGAGGACATCGACGAGGAGGCCGCCGCCGCCATCGCCCAGCGGCTGACGACGGCGTTCGACGTCCCCCTCTCCCTGGACGGCACCGAGCTGAACGTGGGGGTGAGCGTCGGCCTCGCCGTCACCAGCGATCCCGACGCCCTTCCCGCCGAGCTGCTGGCCGAGGCGGACCACGCCATGTACCGCGCCAAGCAGCGGCGCCGCCGTCAGTCGGCGCGCTGAACCGGGGCAGGCCCACCGACGCGCCGGCGCCTGGCCCGGAGCGCGCCCAGGCCGTCGAGCGGCCCCACCCACACGAGGGCGGCCAGCGTGACGGCGCCGACGGCGATCAAGGCCGGGTACGACCGGAAGCCGGCGTACGAGAAGGTGACGCGGTGGACGCCCGGCCCCACCGCCACGCCCGGCAGCGCCGGGGCGAGCATTTCGACGGCGACCGGGTGGCCGTCGACGCGTACCGTCCAGCCCGGGTCGTACGAGGCGCTCAGGACCACGACGGCGGAACGACGCGCCACGACGGTCGCCGTGACGCGCCCCTCGGGGAGGTCGTCGCGCTCGTCGCGCACGCGCCCCGGGGAGCCGGTGACGTCCCCGACGGGCGCGGTCAGCGGCGCGGGGGCGCCGCCGCTGTAGGCGACGGCGAGGTAGCGGGCGGCACCCGGGAGGTCGGAGCGGAGATAGGGGACGCTCATCAGGCCGACGTCGGTGCGATCCGCGCTGAGCACGCCCACGGTGTCGACGACGCGCACGTAGCCCGCCTCCGGCAGCACCCACAACCGGTAGGGACCGGCGGCCTCGACCAGGCGCGCCGGCACGGGTGAGGACATGCCGGCGGGGAGGATCATGTAGCGGACCCCGAAGAGCGGGTAGTCCCCCGGGTTGGTCTCGTCGAAGAAGAACTCGGGATCGGTCATGAGCGACGCGGTGCGCAGGGTGTAGCCCACCTCGTCGACGTCCCGGCTCTCGAGGTACTTGAACACCGGGACCACCCCCACCGTGAACTGCGAACCCCAGTTCGACGGCATCCCGGCGTAGACGCGCCCCCCGCCGTGCCCACGCACGTAGGCGATCAGACGGCCGATCTCCGGGCCCCGGGCGCGCTCGGCGGCGCGCTGGGCGCCCACGGCCTGGGCGTTGCGCGAGGCGAAGGCGCTCGTCTGGGACCATGCCGGCGCCAGGGCCACGGCGCCGGCGGCGCCGGCCGCCACCACCAGCCCGAGGCGCCGCCCCGGTGACGCCGCCCAGGCCGCCACGCCCGGCCGTACCCTCGTCACCGCGGCGGCGACCGCCCGGGCGAGGGCGACACCACCCATGCCCGCCAGGTACAGCGCGGCGAGCTGCGCACCCATCATGAAGCGCCGCATGAAGATGTCCGTGCTCCCGGGCAGGAGCACCGTGAGCGATCCGAACGTCGTCCGGCCGAAGGAAAGGACCAGGCTCATCGCCCATACGACCACGACGGCGCGACCGCGATGGTCGGTGCGCCAGCGCGCCACGCAGACCACGAGGCCGACGGCGGCGAGGAGCGTCACGACGGGGAACCGCTGGGCGTCGTAGACCTGGCCCGACACCAGCCACGACAGCACCTGGCGCGCCCCGTACCCGTTCACGAGCGGGCCGTGGGCGAGGATCTCGTTGGTGGCCGCCCACCGACCGTCGACGATGACAGGGATGGTGACCCATGCCGAAGCGAGCAGCGACCCTGCCGCCACGGCGGCGGCGCGCCCCAGGCGCCCCCGCAGCGGTCCGGGCGCCAGGAACGGGAAGATGCCGATGGGCAGCAGGGCCAGGTACCCCGTCTCGAAGTGCAGGGCGATGGTCAGCGTGACGAAGAGCGCGGCGGGCAGGACGGCCCGGCGCGACGTCATGGCGCGCCAGGTGAAGCCCCAGGCGAGCGGGAGCGCCCACGCCGCCCACAGCTGGGCCCAGACCCCGTAGCCGATCCAGACGTAGGCCTTGGGCTCGTAGCCGACGCCCACCGCGCTGGCGAGGAACGGCGACGCCGCCGCGGCCAGCACCGAGGTGGCGCGGCTCAGGCCGAACACGCGTGCCGAGCAGTACACGGGCAACGGCCACAGCGCGAGGAGCAGGTACAGCGTCAACCGGAAGGCGGCGTCGCCACCGGTGGCCATCCCGAGCAGGCCGGTCAGCATGGCCCCGAGGCCCTGGTAGTGCAGGAAGTGCGGCGACCCGAGGCCCAGGTACGGGAACCAGCTCGTCAGGGGCACGTGGCCCGCCTGGAACCGGCGGAGGGCGAAGCGCACCATCTGCTCGTGCACCGAGCTGTCGTCGAGGTAGGCCACGGCGTTGAGCTCGGCGCGCCACTTCACCAAGCCCCACAGGACCACGGCCCCGAGGGCCACCCACGTCCCGGCGCGCGCCCACGGGCCACCCCCGACCGCGGTGGCGGCCCCGTCACCCCCGTGCGCTGCGGGGTCGGCCGGCGGCCGGGTGGCGGACGCCGCCGCCGACGTGGTCACCATGGCACGCCGGGCCTAGGCGGCGAGCTTGGGGTGGCGCACGCGGTGGCGGGCCGGGTGACGAGCGGGCTTGCGTGCCGGGTGGCGGGCAGGGTGCTTCGTCTTTTTCTTCTTCTTCTTCACGTGGGCGGGAACAGGCCCGCTCCCGGTCCCCGTGCCCGTCCCCGTGCCCGTCCCCGTGCCCGTCCCCGTGCCGGTCCCGGTGCCGGTCCCGGTGCCGGTTCCTGTTCCGGTACCCGTACCCGTCCCGGTGCCGGTCCCCGCGGTGGTGCCGCTGCCCGTCGTGCCCGGCAGGGGGGCGCTCGACAGGCGCCAGCGCAACGTCGGCCGCACCAGCAGCTCGAGCTGCGCCGGCACCGCCCCGCTGGGGACCTTGAAGTACTCGCAACCCTGCACGGTCTGCCCCGGCGCCACGGGTGCGTAGAGTCCGACCCCCCCGCACTCGGGGACGATGACGGTGCTGTTGCTGTCGGCGCTGAACGTGTGACCGGCGGCGTCGCTGAGCAGCGAGATCACCGGCAGGTTCGAGAAGCTGCTCTGCCCGGTGGAGGTGTTCTGCACGGTCAGGAGGGTCGTCACCAGGTGCGAGGCGGGGTCGGGGATGACCTGGTCCAGCGTGAACGTGGCGTTCTTCGCCTGGAGCGTGCTGCCCACCTTGCCCATGGTGGCCGGCGGCGCCCCGGGCGCGCCCGAACAGCTGGCTGCGCCCAGGGCCGCTACGACAAGCAGCACCAGCGGGCGGTCATGTGGTCTGCGCACGTCCCGATCTCCCCCCGAGCAAGGCTACTCGCACGGGCCGTCGTAGCTGGTCGCGGCCCGTGCGGTGCCCCCGCCCGGGCTCGAGCGCATGGCATACTGGCTCGTTCCTAGTGGCACCCACGCCGGGAGGGGGGGGACGGCGCGTTGAGCCTGACGGCACCGAGCAGGACGGCGCGCGTCGGGCCCGCCGGACGCACCGGGTGGGCGCGCCCACCCGGTGGCTGGCTCGAGTACCTGGCGGTGGCGCTCATCGCCTTCGTGCCGCAGCTGTGGTCCCAGCCCGGCGTGGCCGACTCGGACACGAAGAGCTACCTCTACCTCGACCCCGGGCGCTACCTGGGTCAGTCGGCGTCGATGTGGAACCCCAACATCGGGCTCGGGACCGTCACCCACGAGCAGATCGGGTTCCTCTGGCCGCTCGACCCCTTCTTCTGGGCCGTCCACGCCCTCGGGATCCCCCTGTGGGTGGGCCAGCGCCTGTGGGTGGGGCTGCTCCTCTTCGGGGCCGGAGCGGGGGTGCTCTACCTGTGCCGGACCGTGGGCCTCGGTGGGCCCGGGCGGTTCGTGGCGGCCGTGGCCTACATGCTGTCGCCCTACTTCCTCCAGGACGTGGGCCGCATCGGCACCCTCGTCCTGCCGTGGGCGGGGCTCGGGTGGATGGTGGCCTTCGTCATCCGCGGTGTGCGCACCGGCGGCTGGCGCTACCCGGCGCTGTCCGCCCTGGTGTGGCTGACGGTCAGCGGCAACAACGCCAGCGGCCCGGTCTACGCGGCGGTGGCCCCGCTGCTGTGGCTGGTCTACGCCGTCTTCGTCGCCAAGGACCACACGCTGCGCCAGGCGTGGGGCGTGATCTGGCGCACGGCCATCCTCGTCGCCGGTGTCTCGCTGTGGTGGGCGTGGGCGCTCGCCATCGAGTCCGGGTACGGCCTGAACGTCCTGGGCACCACCGAGACCGTCTCGGCCGTGGCCAAGACGTCGCTGTCGTCCGAGGTGCTGCGGGGGCTCGGCTACTGGTTCTATTACGGCGCCGACCTCGCCGGTCCGTGGGCGGCCACGTCGGCGGGCTTCACCCAGGACCTGTGGCTGATCGGCCTGAGCTTCGCCGTCCCGCTCGTCGCCCTGGTGGCGGCCGTCGTCGTGCGCTGGCGCCAGCGCTTCTTCTTCCTGGTCCTGATCATCGTGGGGATGATCCTCGCCGTGGGGTCGCATCCCTACGGCGATCCCTCCATCCTGGGCGGCGTCATCAAGTCGTTCATGACCAAGACGACCGCCGGCCTGGCCCTGCGGTCGTCGGACCGGGCCACGCCCATCGTGCTGCTCGGCCTGGCCGTGCTCCTCGGCGCCGGGGTCACGGCGCTGGCGCACCGCCGCCGGCTGCTGGGGGCGGCCGCCACGGTCCTGACGCTGGCCACCGTGGCCGCCGCCAACCCGCCCGCGTGGAACGGCACCACCGTCCTCGACCGGTACACGTTCCCGACCCCGATCCCGAGCTACGTCACCCAGGCCGCCGACGCCCTCAACGCCACGCACCGCCAGACCCGCGTGCTCGCCGTCCCGGGGGACAACTTCGGCGCCTACCGCTACGGCAACACCGTCGACCCCATCTGGCCCGGGCTCCTGACGCGGCCCTTCGCCACCCACGAGCAGGTCGTGTCCGGTTCCCTCCCGAGCTACGACCTGCTGTACGCCCTCGACTACCCGATGCAGAACCGCACCGCCGTCCCCGCCGACCTCGCGCCCCTGGCCCGACTCATGAGCGTGGGCGACGTGCTGGTGCAGAGTGACATCGCCTACGAGCTCTACAACCGGCCCCCGCCACAGCAGTTCTGGAAGTCGCTCGACCTCCCTGCCGCCGGGCTCGGCGACCCCGTGGGCTACGGCACGCCCACGCCGAACGTGTCGATGTACCCGATGGTCGACGAGACCACCCTGGCGTCGTCCCCCGACGCCCGCTGGCCGTCGCCGCTCGAGGTGCTGTCGGTGGCCGACCCGCGCCCACTCGTGCGCGGCGAGTCCACCACCGGCGCCTTGGTGGTCGCCGGCGACGGCGTGGGCCTGAAGGACATCGCCGGGCTCGGCCTGCTCGACACGACGTCGCCCGTGCTCTTCTCCCGCACCCTCGACCAGCACCCCACGGCGATGTCGAGCGCCCTGGCCGGGGGGGCGACCCTCGTCGTCACCGACAGCAACCGCAGGCAGACGTTCCTGTGGAACGCGGTGTCGGGGAGCGCCGGGGTGACCCTGGCGGCCTCCGACCCCCGACCGAAGGTGGCCCTCGACATCTTCGGACACTCCCCCGCCGACGCCCAGACCACGTCCCAGGTGAGCGGCGTGGCGTCGGTCCAGGGCGTGCCGACGGACCCGGACCATTCGCCGGTCATGGCCATCGACGGCATGCGCGACACCGCCTGGGAGACCCACTACGGCACGCCCGCGGTGAACAAGTACTGGCAGGTCACGCTCACGCAGCCGACGACGACGGGCCACGCCACCATCCTGCAGCGCGCACCGGGTGACTACCAGGTCGACCAGTGGATCACGCGGGCCACGCTGTCGTTCGACGGGGGCTCGCCCGTGGACGTCGAGCTGGGGACGTCGTCGCGGTCCGGCGCCGGGCAGGTCGTCACCTTCCCCCGCCGCACGTTCAGCACCTTGCGCATCACCATCGACGCCACCACGTTGAGCTCGAAGGCGAAGCGCGCCCTCGCGCCCGCCTCCCCCGTGGGCCTGGCCGAGGTCGGCCTGGCCGGGGCGCGCGCCCAGAACGTGATCGCCATGCCCGACGACCTCCTGCATTCGGTGGGCACGGCGTCGCAGTCGCACCGCCTGGTCGTCGTGATGACCCGCCAGCGCGTGGCCCCCATCCCGCCCGCGGCGGACCCCGAGCCCGTGCTGGCCCGGACCTTCACCCTGCCCGCGGCGCGCACCTTCGCGCTCGCCGGGACCGCCCGCGTCAGCGCGTCGGCGGCCGACGACACCGTCGACGCCGTGGTCGGCCGGCCCCCGGCGGACAAGGGCGGGACCGTGGCGTACTCCTCGGGGCGGCTTCCCGGCGACGTGCGGGCCACCGCCTCCGCCGCCCTCGACGGCGACCCCACCACGATGTGGTCGCCCGGCATGGGGGCGGCGAACCAGCAGGGCGCCTGGATCCAGGTGAACCGGCCCCAGAGCTCGACCGTCGACCACCTGAACCTGGTGGTGGCGGCCGACGGTCACCACTCTGTGCCCACGGCGCTGCGCGTGCAGGCGTGCGACCGGCTCGCCGCCGACGGCCGCTGCCCGGCCGGGTCGCAGACGGCCGCCGTGACGCTCCCGGCGGTGGCCGACGGTCGCCGCCGGGGTGCCACCGTCGGCATGCCCGTGCACTTCGCGCCCGTGACGGGGCACGACCTCACCGTCACCGTCACCGGGCTCCGCACCGTGACGACGAAGGACTACACGTCGCAGGCGGCGATCTCTCTCCCCCTCGGCATCGCCGAGCTCGGCGTCCCGGGTACCTCGGTGGCGGCTCCGGGTGCCACGCTGCCCGCCACGTGCCGGACCGACCTCCTGTCGGTCGACGGCAGGCCCGTCCCGCTGGCGGTCACGGGTTCCACCGCCACCGCCCTGGGTGGCGGGGGGCTGACCGTGAGGCCCTGTGGTGCCGACGCCGCCGGGATCACCCTGGGGCCGGGCAGCCACGTCGTCGTGGGCACGCCCGGTGCGACCACGGGCTTCGACATCGACCAGCTGGTGCTGGACTCGGCCCCCGGCGGCGGGCCGGCTGCGAGCGGGGGCACCACGGGCGCCGCCACGACGGCGGCCACGACCGCGACCGCGGTGCGGCTGGCGGCGCCGGTCCCGGGACCGGCGCCGTCGGTGCACGTCACCTCGTCGTCGGCGACGACGCTGCACCTGCGGGTGACCGGCGCCACCCGCCCGTTCTGGCTCGTCCTGGGCGAGAGCATCAACACCGGCTGGACGGCCACCGTCGGCGCCACCGGGCACGACCTCGGCCCCTCGACGCTCATCGACGGCTACGCCAACGGCTGGCTGGTGCGGCCCACGGGGACGGGGGCGTTCTCCGTGACCCTGCGGTGGACGCCGCAGTCGATCGAGAACATCATGCTGGTGGTGTCGGGGCTCGCCGTCGCGGCCTGCCTGGCGCTCGTGCTGTGGCCCCGCCGTCGGCGGGCCCCGTCGGGTGGGCCGGGAGACGTGGCCGTGGCCAGCGCCGCCGGCACGCCTCCGGCCCACGACGCCGCCGGCACGCCGGCGATGGAGGACGTCCCGACCATGGCGAACCCCTTCGCCGAGGGCCGGGAGATCACGCCCGCGCTGGCGGCCGTCGTGGCCGCGGCGACGGGCTTCGTGGCTGCGGTGCTGGTGCCCCCGCCGGCGTTCCTGGCCATCTTCGCCGGCGTGGCGCTCGCCATGCTGGCGGCGCTGGTCATCCCCCGGGCGCGCGGGCTGTTGGCCCTGGCCGTGGTGGGCTTCGCCGTCGGGGGCGCCGCCTACACGGTGGCCAAGCAGGCCAGCCAGCATTTCCCGCCGGGAGGATGGCCCGTCCACTTCGAGGCGGCCAACGTGTTGGTGTGGACGGCCATCGTCTTCCTGGGCGCCGACGCCGTGGTGGAACTGCTGCGGCGCCGGCGTCGCTGAGGACGCCGGGCCCGATCGGGGCCGACGGCCGTCCGGCCGCCGGGACGGCGCCTACAGGCGGGCTTCGGCCTCCTCGACCAGCGCGCCGAGGGTGGTGGCGGCCGTCGCCTCCCAGGTCAGGTTGCGGGCCCGCGCCATGGCGCCGCGCGCCAGGCTCTCACGCAGCGTCGTGTCGGTGAGCACCTGCACGAGCGCCTCGACGAATTCGTCCCCGGGGTCGACGAGCAGCCCGCTCACACCGTGTGTCAGCGCGTCGCGGTGCCCGGCGATGTCGGAGACGACCGCGGGCGTGCCGCACGCACCCGCCTCGGTGATGGTCATGTTCCAGCCCTCGCGCAGTGACGTGCTGGCGATGACCCACGCCCGCCGGTAGGCGTCGGCGAGGTCGTCGTCGGACACGTAGCCGGTGAGGTCGATCCACGACGTCCCGCCGACGGCCTTGATCTTGGCCTCGAGGCGGGCGCGCTCGTAGCCCTCGCCGATGATCTGGAAGCGGAGGCTCGGCACGACCCGGCGCGCCCGGGCGACGGCGTCGACGAGGAGCTCGAGTCGTTTCACGGGCACCAGGCGCCCCACCGCCAGGACCAGCGGGGCCGTCGACTTGCCGGTGCCGGTGTGGAACCGGGCGTCGACGCCCGGCGGGACGACACTCACCCGGGAGGGGTCGAGCCGGAGCATGGTCAGGATCTCCTGGCGCGACGACGTCGACGGTGTGAGCACCCGGGTGTGGCGGTACAGCGGCGGGGCGACACGCAGCTCGAGCGTCTCGCCGAGGCGCGCCATGCCGGGTGACATGACCATGCGCCACATGGACGCGTGCACGTGGTGCAGGAAGACGATACGGGGGCAGCGGGCCCACAGCGGGGTGAAGAAGGGCATGCCGTTCCAGATCTCGATGATCCCGTCGGGCCGGCCGCGCCGGCCGACGAGCCCGCTCAACGCGGAGCGCGGGAACACGGTGTGGCGGCCGGACTTGCGGATCACGTGGTACCCGTCGCGGCTGGTGATGGCCTTCTGGCCGGCCGCGGCCGAGGTGCGCATGGTGATGTCGAGGCCGGCACGGGCCCAGGCCGTCGCCATGCGGTGCGCGTGGAGCTCGGAGCCCCCGGCCTCGGGGTCCTCGAAGTCACGCCAGGCCAGCACCTGCACCCGCTGCAGTCCGATCTCGAGGGCCCGGGCCGCCACGCGGTCGAGCCGCGCCATGGCGAATTCCCCGGGGCGCTCGTCGTGATCGCCGGTGGCCCGCCCGACGTGCGTCACCGACGACATCGCCGTGGGACTCAGGGTGGGGAGGCCCGGATCGAGGACGACCTCGTCCAGGACCGCCTCGTCGCCGCGAACGGCGAGAACCCCCCACTGACGCTCGACGTCGGTCACGAAATCCCCCCCCGCTGGACCACAACCCGGACGCGCCTCGAGTGACCGCGAAGCGTCCTGCCCGTGCGATGCCTCTTCCCGGGGACTCTACGGATCGGAAGCGATCGTTCTCATCGTCACATCTGATGAATTCTCTCGCTCCGCCGCCCGAACAACCCCGGAGAGTGGTCGTTCTTACCTCCCGGAGTGGACTCTCGAGCTCCCCGACCCTCCGGTCCGTCCGCCGAGGGTACCTCGAGGAGCGGTGGCCGACGCCAGCAGGATGGAGGACAGGCTCGGGGTGCGGCACAGCAGCCGGTCGAGGGGCCGCAGCGGACGGGGCACGTCGTGGTAGGGCGCCCCGGTGATGACCACGTCCACGAACCCGTGGGCCTCCAGCATGGCCTGGAGCGCCCGGCGGGTGAAGACCCGGAGGTGGCCCACCACCTCGTGGCCGGGGCGACCGTAGATCCCCTGCAGGCTCACCTCGGTGAAGATCGGTTGGACGCCGACCATGAGCAGGCCACGGTTGTACCAGGCGGCCAGGTTGGGGGTCGACAGCAGCAGGCTCCCCCCGGGGACGAGGACACGGCGCGCCTCGGTGAGGACGGTGTCGGGGTCGACGAGGTGCTCGATGACCTCGCTCACGATGACGATGTCGACGCTGCCCGAGCCGATCGGCAGGCCGGGATGCTCCGTCGAGCACCGCACGACCTCGAGCCCGTGCCCGCGCGCCTGCTCGAGGGCGGCCACGGACCAGTCGAGGCCGATGATGGTGACGTCGACACCGGCCCGCTTGGCGAAGTCGGCGGCCATGGCCGTCCATGTCCCCTCGCCGCAGCCCACGTCGATGGCGCGCAGCGGGCGGTGCGCGCCCGAGCCGACGTCCACCAGCATCTGTGCCTGCAGCCTGGCGCGCGGCGAGCCCGAGATGAGCGGTGTGGCAGGGTCCTCGTAGAGCTGCTGGAGCGACCGCGCCGTCATGGCCGCCCGCGACGGCGACGCGCCTGTGCGCTGCCTGCGGTCACCGCGCTCCCGGCCACGAACCCCCCGTCCCCCGCACGCGACGAGTGTAGCGCCGGGCCGCCGCCGTTCCGGCTGGATATGACCACAATTCTCGTCTCGGACGGCGGCGTCTCGGACGGCGGCGTCTCGGGCGGCGTGGGGCGGTCTCGGGCACAGGGATCGCAGGTGGACCGGTCTCAGGCCGGGTCGTCGGCCTGACGGTCCCAGCGGGCGGTGTCGAGCCCGAGCCCCAGGCCGTCGAGGACCCGGCGGTCCTCGGCGAAGAGGTCGACGAACCCGTGGCGCAGGCGAGAGCCGTGGGTGCCGGCGGTGGCCGAGGAGCGCAGCCGGCGGCGCACCGCCTCGCGGGCGAGCCGGCGCACGGGCCGAGGCACGAGCGGCCGGGCCCGTTGGCCGTGCTCGAGCAGGCGCTCGAGCGCCCGGCTCTTGCGGTTCACGGGCCTGTACATCGTCTGGTTGAGGCGCTCGTCCTCCAACGGCGCGGGCAGGGGGTCGAGCCCGAGGAAGGCGCACACCTCGTCGACACCGCGATCGGGCGCCTCGGAGAGATCCTCCGCCAGCAGCACCAGTACCTGCTCGCGGGGGAACACCGTGAACAGCCGGGTCAGCTGCTCCCCGTAGAGGCCGAGCTCCCGGTAGAGCCAGAACGGCTCCCAGTCCAACCGCCGGCGCTCCTCCTCGGCGGCGACCGCCGAGGCGAAGTCGAGCTTCTCGCGTCCCTGCTCGCGCAGGTCGGCCCAGTTGGAGTACGCCCGCAGGGTCGGCTCGCGCAGCACGGCCACGAGGCGTGCCTCGGGGACGAGGGACCGGATCCGGACCGCGGCGGCGCCGTCCCACAGGTAGTACGGCGTCGACTCGCCGGCGTACGCGCCGGGGCCCGGCGGATAGGTGAAGAGGGCCTCGTACGCACCGCGGTCCACGACGTAGTTGCGACAGGCGCGTTCGTCGCCCGGCCCGCGGTGATGCGGCCGGGCCCCCTCGGTGAGGAAGTACTTCGGCTCCTTGAGCGCCGACATCGAGATGCGGGGATGCTGCGCCAGGTACCGGTGCAGCGACGTGGTGCCGCACTTGGGCGCGCCGATGACGAAGAGGTTGGGGAGGGGCACCGCGCCCCCGTCAGCCGTCGTCCGAGCGGTCCCGACGGCGCGTGCCCGACGGGACGGCCGCGCGTCGATCCCCCACCGGCGTCACGCGCGCATCGTACCGGCGACCGCCCGAGTTAGCCTACGTCGCGTGCCCAGAAGGCTCACGCGGCGACCCGGGTGGTCTCGGCACACGGCCGAGGCGCGCCGCCACCTCGAGCCGCTGCCCGAGGGCGTGCGCGGCGCCGGCGGCGTGTGGGCCGTCGGGATGGTCCGGGACGAGGCCGATGTCATCGAGACGGTGATCGCCAACCTCCTGGCGCAGGGCGTGGAGCGGGTGGTCATCGCCGACAACCTGTCGACCGACGACACCGGCGCCGTCCTGGAGCGGCTGGCCCGGGCGCACCCGGTGACCGTGCTGGCCGACCGGCTCCCGGCGTACTACCAGGCGGAGAAGACCACCCTCCTCGCCCGGGCCGCGGTGCGCGCCGGCGCGGGATGGGTGCTGCCCTTCGACGCCGACGAGGTGTGGACCGTGCCAGCGGGGACCGTGCCAGCGGGGACCGTGGCCGCGTGGCTGGCGTCGTGCGACGCCGACGTCGTGCAGGTGCCGGTGTTCAACCACGTCCCCACGGCGGGCGACGATCTCACCGAGCCGAACCCCGTACGGCGCCTGCGGTGGCGCAAGGCCGAGCCCAACCGACTGCACAAGGTGGTGGTCCGGGCCCATCCCCGGCTGCGCCTGGACCAGGGGAACCACGGTGTCTCCCGACGGGGCCGGCGCCAGCGGGGGCTGGAGGTCCGTCACTTCCCGTACCGCTCCGAGGAGCAGTTCGTGCGCAAGATCCGGCAGGGCAGTGCGGCGTTGGCGGTGAGCGAGCTCGCCGCCGACTCCGGCATGCACTGGCGCGGGCTCGGCGGCAACGACGACGACGCGCTGCGCGCGGCGTGGGTGTCGCTCCTCGAGACGCACAACATCCCGTCGGAGTGGTGGGTCCCGCGCCGCGGGCTGGTCGAGGACCCGGTGCGGCTGCCCGACCTCACGCCGGGTCGCTGAGAGCGCCGACCCCCCCGGTCGCCACCGGCCCCGCCGTGTCGCCGGCCGTGTCGCCGGCCGTCCGCCGCCGCCACCGGGCGCGCAGACGCAGCCCCGCCGGGACCACCACGGAGGCGGCCACGGCCACGAGCGCGAGCACGATCCCCACGCTGAACGCCGCCGGGCGGTAGCGCAGCTCGACCGTGTGGTGCCCGCGCGGCACCCGCAGCTGGAGCATGACCCCGGCATACGCCTGCAGCGCCACGGGTCGGCCGTCCACCGTGGCGTGCCAGCCCGGCACGTCGGTGAGCCGGAGCCGCACGACGGCAGGGCCCACCGAGCGGGTGGCCAGCCGCCAGGCGGCGGGGTCGGGGTGGGTCACCCTGAGGGCCGTGCCCCGGGCGTCGACGGGCGGGAGCGCTCCTGACCGCGCCGCGGCCACCAGGGTGGCGGCGGCGGCGCCCGGGACGCGGTACAGGTCTTCCTGCGCGATCCGTCGCACCAGGACCGCGCCCGCGGGCCCCGGCGCCCCGGCGTGCTCGAGGACGTAGCCGATGCCGTAGCGACGGGCGATCTGCGCCGAGGGCACGACGGGACAGAAGACCGTGAAGGGGATGATGCCGGTGCCGTGGTGCAGCAGGGGTGGTTGGCCCGTCTGGGCGAACCAGGCCGAGTCGTAGCGGTGCGGAAGCAACGGGTCGTAGGCGGCGAACTCGTGGATGCCGAAGGCGGCGTTGACGTCGGGGACGGTGCCCAGCTGGTCGGGGGTGAAGCAGGTGTCGCTCCCGAGGCCCACGACGGCGCTGCCGACGGTGGCCCGCAGCGCCACCTCGGCAGGCGTGGGAGCCAGGAAGTCGGGGCTCGACGACCACAGCGAGGCGCCGGCGGTGACGAGGAAGGCGGTCTCGCAGCCGAGCAGGACGGCGGCGGCGGCCCACCGGACCGACCGCGGCCGGCGCCACCGGGGCGTGGCCCGTCCGGGGTCCTCCGGTCCCGCCGACGGTCCCGCACGGCGGGACCGGGCCCAGGCGGTCAGCACCGCCATGGTGGCCAGGCCCACGGCACACTGGGACCACGGCCACACGAAGCTCCGGGCGCGCGCCGCGGCGTCGCCCGGGGGGAGGCTGCCCCGGCCCAGGGCGAAGACGAGCAGCAGGAAGACCGCCGCCGACGCGAACCCGGCGACGGCCCACCGGCGCGGGCGGGCGCCCCGGGACCGGACGAGGACGTCGGTCCCCACCCCGGCGAGCACCGCCAGCGCGAAGTCCATGGGGAGCAGCGCCCGGTGCCACTGCACGGAGCCCAAGACCACCGGCGGGAGCACGGTGAGGGCGGCGGCGGCCACGGCGACCACGCCCACGGCGACGACCTCGGGCCGGCGACGACGCCGGCCCGAGGCTGCCGCCAGCGCCAGCGCGGCCAGGACGATGCCGATGACCCCCACGTAGGAGGCGGTGCGCATGTAGAACGACGAGCCGAACCAGCGCCCCGCAGGCGATCCGTCGAAGCCCTGCAGCAAGACGTGCACGAGGTCGCCCACGGGGAGCGCCTGGCTGCCCCCCTTGGCGCCGCGCACCGACCCGGCGAGGAGCTGCGCGCCGGGCAGGAGCAGCGGTGCCCCCAGCGCGGCCCCGGCACAGCCGGCCACCGCCAGGTCGAGCACGGCGCGCCCCACGCCGCCCGACCCGCCGAGCACGGGGGCCCGTTGCACCAGGAGGGCGGCGACGAACACCGCCAGCGCGGCCGCCAGCAGCACCAGGGCGTCGGGCTGCCCGGCGTAGACCGCCAGGGCCACGACGACGGCGACGGCGGCGATGGCACGGCTCCGGCGTCGGCCGCGCACCACGAGGAGCGCGGCGGCGAACAACCACCCCGCCCAGGACAGCACCGCCGCCATGGGCCAGCCGAGCCAGCTGAAGAACGCCCCGCTGAGCTCGTAGACGGTCCCGGCCATGACGCAGCCGAGGACGCCCACGCCGAGCAGCCGGCCCAGGGTGTAGGCGCCGGTGCCGGCCACGGCGAGCGTCGTCAGGACCTGGACGCTGTAGGCGAGGTGCAGCGGGAAGAGGTAGCCGACGAGGGCGGGGAGGCTGAAGGTGGCGGACTGCCAGTTGAAGGCCAGGGGCGTCCCGAGCGCGTTGTAGGGGTTCCACAACGGCAGGTGGCCGTGATGCACCTGGGTCCACGACAGCGACGTCCACGGGATCATCTCCGTGACGAGGTCGAAGGTCTGGCGGTTGTGGATGGCGACGCCGGGTTGCTTCGACAGGCCGTACGACGCCAGCCAGTCGAACGGCCCGAGCGAGGCCCCGTGGGCCAGCGCCGGCGCCATGACCGCCGCGGCCGCCGCCAGCACCCAGCCGATGCCCAGGGCATCGGGGCCGAGGCGCCGCAGGCGCGCGGCGCGCCGGGTCGGGGGGGCGGCGGTCATCGGCCCAACGTAAGGGATCGGTGGGCCGTGGGGACGGAGCGCCCCCCCGGCGCCCTGTGGTGTGCTGCGGGGGTGCGACGCCCCCGACGGTCAGGCGTCGACCGTCTACGCGCCCGGCCCGCCGGCGGTCGTCAGCCGGCTGGCCGTCTTGCGCCACTGCACCGTGGGGGCGATGGCGGCGGGGTCGACCCGGCCCCGGTGCCGGTCGGCCACGTCGAGCAG
>DATKSK010000067.1 GCA_035531755.1 Acidimicrobiales bacterium
CTGCTCGACGTGGCCGACCGGCACCGGGGCCGGGTCGACCCCGCCGCCATCGCCCCCACGGTGCAGTGGCGCAAGACGGCCAGCCGGCTGACGACCGCCGGCGGGCCGGGCGCGTAGACGGTCGACGCCTGACCGTCGGGGAGGACGAACGCCCTGCTTCGGCGCGGGCGGGGCGCGTCCTGGACGGCACGGTACGGCCCCGACCCCTGTCCTGTGCCGCCGCCGTGCGCGACCCTGAGAGGTCATGATGCCTGAGGCGGTGAAGTTCCTGGCGCTGGTGGCGTTGCTCGTCCTCGGTGCGTGGGGATGGGGGGCTGCGGCCGTGGCGGCCCTGGGTCGCGCCGGGTGGGCGTCTGCGCGTGACGAGCTGCGCGCACCGCTGCAACTCGTCATCGGCGTGTCGTTGTTCTTGGCGGCAGGCGGCATCCTGGTCGCCCTCGACGCGGCACGCCTTCCGTTCCTCCTCGGCTGGCACGTGATCGGCGCCGCACTCCTGCTCCCGCGAATCTGGGCGGGGACCCGGCGGTTCGTCTCTCCCGACGCTCGCACGCTGGTGGGTGGACTGGCCCTCGCCGCGGGAGGGCTCTTCTTGCTGCTCGTCTCGCTCGGTCTCGCCATCGGCTATGTCTTCTACAACCAGTACGACGACGACCCGGCGTACATCTACCTGGCGAAGCGGCTCCTGGGCACCGGGGGCCTGATCGACCCCTTCAATGCCCGGCGGATGACGAGCTACGGCGGCGCCACCCTCTACCACGCGCTCTTCCTCGACGTGACGGGGAACTCCTCCATCCGGGGATTCGAATTCACCTTCGCTGTGGTCCTGCTGGTCGTGGTCACCGTGGGCACATTCCGGCGCCGGTGGATCGCCCTCGGCACCGTGGTCCTCGGCATCGGGGTCATGGCCGGCCACAGCATCGGGCCGATCCAGAACCTCAGCCCGACCCTGTCAGCAGCCGCGCTGTCGTTGGCGACGTACCAGCTCCTGGGCAAGGTGCGCAGAGCCCCGGATGCTGACCAGCCATGGCTGTTCGTCGTCATCGGCGTCGTGCTCGGGGGAATCCTGGCATTGCGCTTCTACTATCTGTTCTCCGTCGTCGTGGCAGCCATCATCGCAATCGTCTTCGCCCGGCGGCGCCGCGCCATTCGAGCCGTCGCCGTGTGCGGGCTCGCCGGACTGCTGTCGGTCGCCGGTTGGGCCGTCGCCTCCTACCGATCGTCGCGGACACCACTGTTCCCGCTCGTCGAGGGCAACTACGACCCGTCGTATCCGGTCGGGCCGAACCCGTTCGCGGGTGGCGTCGGCGAGTACCTGCGCCATCTCGGCAGCGTCATCAATGGCTACGGGGTCGGGTGGGTCGCAATCGGTTGCATCGGCATCGCCGTGGGCGCCCTCGTCATCGGTCGCCGCGCACGAACGGACCCGAACCACGTCGCCCCGTTGCGCCATCCCGACCGCCAGGAGCTTGTGGTCCTCCTGGGCGCGGGGATCGGGTGCCTGGTCCAGCTCGTCGTCTACACCGTCGTCTTCTCGGGGTTCGCCGGCTACGAGATCGACCGCTTCGAGGGTCCCAGCACGCTGGCATGCGGTCTGTTCGCCGTTCACCTCTTCTGGCCGTGCCGTGATCCCGCCGTCGCCTCCGCCCGGCCCCGACGCGCGCCGCGACACGCCCCAACGACGCGCCGCGGTCCGCTCAGGCGCCTCGGCCCCACCGTTCCCTGGCGGGTACCGGCCAGGTTGGCGCTCGGCACCTTCGCCGTGGTGGGTCTGACATGCGTCATGTTCGGTGGGACGCCGCGCTCGTATTGGGATGCGACCCGCAGCAACGTTCGCAACGCCTGGGACATCCTGCAGGGGTCTTCCGGCTTCGTCGACCGGTACGTACTCGTGGAAAAGGAATACCGCCGGATGAACCGGACCGTGCCACGGGGTGCGACGGTCCTCGCCGCGGTCGACGAACCGAGCCTTTTGAGCTTTTCGCGCTTTCACTTCGCCACGCTGGACCTGGCGGGCGCCGCCTCACCCGCGCCGCACATGCCCTACTTCAGGGGGGCGGCGGCCAAAGCGACGTACCTGCGGCGACTGGGGTACCAGTACATCCTGGCCGATGCCTCGACCGGTCCTGGTCTGTACGACCTGGACGCCTGGCGGCAGGAGCTGCACGCCCCCCAGTACAACTACCGTTCCTGGGCCCCGTACTACTTCGACTGGGCCAAGTCGATCACCGATCTCGAGCACGACGGCAGGCACCGGGTGCGGTACGTCGGCACACTCGCCCTCATCGAGATCGGCGCCGGCTGAACGCGGCTGCGGCCGAGTCGAAACAACGACAGGGTGCCGCCCTCAGAAGATCCCGGCGGCGAGTCCCGCGGCGAAGGCGGCCCCCAGCTCGGCGGCCCGCTCCACCTCCGGCGCACCGGCCGCCCCCACGACGGTCACCGGCGCCAGCACCCGGCGCCAGCGCAGGCCGGAGGCGATGCGCTCGATGCTGGCCAGCGCCCCGTCGACGTCGGTGTCGCCCTTCACCAGCACGGCGTACGGCAGGCCTGCGGTGCGGTCCATGCACGGGTGGTAGATGCGCTCGAAGAAGTCCTTCATCGCACCCGACATGTAGCCGAAGTTGGCCGGCGTCACGAGCAGCACGCCGTGCGCCCACAGCACGTCCTCGGGGCCGGCCTGAAGGGCACCGACGGTGCGCACCGTGACCTCGTCGCCGACGGCCTCGGCGGCCGCCGCCCGCGCGGCGTCGCGCAGCACGCCCGTCGACCCCGTGCGCGAATGCCACACCACCAGGAGGTGGCGGGCCTCGTCGCCGCCCGCGTCCCCGACGGCGTCGGTGCCCGCATCGTCGGCCATGCCCAGATCGTACGGACCGCGCCGGGCCCGGGCGGGACCCCGCCCCGGAGGTGGCATCATCGGCGGATGGCCGAAACCGACGCCACCGTGACCGTCACGGACGCGGCCCGCCCCGGCGGCGGGCGGACCGTGTCCTCGGGCATGATCCTCGCCCTCGTCTGCGTGGGGCAGTTCATGGTCGTCCTGGATCTGTCGATCGTGAACGTGGCGCTGCCCTCCATGCAGCACGACCTGGGCTTCTCGACCGCCGGCCTGCAGTGGGTGGTCAACGCCTACGCGCTGTCCTTCGGGGGGTTCCTGCTGCTCGGCGGCCGGGCCGCGGACCTGTTCGGGCGCCGACGCGTCTTCATGCTGGGGCTGTGCCTCTTCGCGGCGGCCAGCCTGGTGTGCGCCGTCGCCCAGAACCAGCTCATGCTGGTGGCGGCCCGCGCCCTGCAGGGACTGGGGGCGGCCGTGCTGTCACCGGCCACCCTGACGATCCTCACGATGACCTTCCGGGCCCCGGCCGAGCGGGCCCGCGCCCTGGGCATCTGGAGTGCCATGGCGGCCGTGGGGGGCGCCTCGGGGGCGCTGCTCGGCGGGATCCTCACCGACCTGCTGTCGTGGCGGTGGATCTTCTACGTCAACCTCCCCGTGGCGATCGGCGCGCTGGTGGCGGCGCGTGTCGTGTTGGCCGAGACCCGGGCGGAGGGGGAACGGCCCTCGCTCGACGTGCCCGGTGCCATCACCGTGACCGGGGGCCTCGTGGCCCTCGTCTACGCCGTGGCCGGCACGCACACCCATCCGTGGGGCTCGACCGCCACCGTCGTGCCGTTGGCGATCGCGCTCGTGTCCCTGGCGGTCTTCGTGGTCGTCGAGACGCGCGGGGCCCGATCGCCGCTCGTCCCCTTCCGGCTGTTCCGGTCGCGCGCCCTGAGCACCGCCAACCTCGCCATGCTCTTCCTCGGCGGGGCCATGTTCTCGATGTGGTTCTTCGTCTCGCTCTACCTGCAGGAGGTGCTTCGGTTCTCCCCGCTCGTCACGGGGCTCGGGTTCCTTCCCCAGACGGCCGCCATCGCCGCCGGGGCCCAGATCAGCTCGCGCCTCGTGCCCCGCATCGGCCCGCGCCTGCCCCTCGTCGCCGGCGCGCTCATGAGCGCGGGCGGCCTCCTGTGGCTGTCACGTGCCGGGCCCACCGGGTCGTACTGGGCCTCGGTGTTCGGGGGCGCCACCCTGGCCACGTTCGGCATGGGCACCGCCATGACCCCGCTCGCCTTCGCGGCCACGGCCGGCGTGGCGCGCACCGAGGCGGGCCTCGCCTCGGGCGTGCTCAACACCAGCCGGCAGGTCGGCGCGTCCACGGCCCTCGCCGCCCTGGCCACCATCGCCGCCAACCGCACCCGTGCGATCCTCGGCACCGAGGGGCGCGCCGCGGCGCGATCGGTGGCCCACCAGGCCGCCGCGCTCACGGCGGGGTTCTCGCGGGGGCTGGCGGTGTCGTCGGCGATCGCCCTCGCGGGCGTCGTGGCCGGCTTCTTCCTCCCGCGCCAGACCAGGGCGGCCGTGGCCACCGTCACGGCCGTCGACGGCGGGGGCGTCAGGAGAACTGGCGCCAGTTCGCCACCGACGGATCGGTGACCGACGCCGGGCCGGTACCGAACACCGCGAAGACGTTCTCCATCATCCGCTCCAACACGGGCGTGACACCGGGGACCGCCGGGCGCACGATGTTGGCGCCGATGAGCGGGGCGTCGGCGAGCCTGGAGACGAACGCCGCCGACCCGGTGGCGAGGACGCCGCCGCCGCCCGGCGCGCTGTAGTAGGTCATGTCCGAGAACCGCCCCGGGCCGCGGTTGGCCACGGGCGAGTGGGCGAGGATCATGACGTCGTCGGGCCCGCCCAGCCCGGGCTCGTAGCGGTCGTACTCGCCCTGCACCACGCCCGGGAGGTGCTGGCCGTCGACGAGGCCGGTCCCCTGGAACACCCACGCGGCGGCGTCGACCACGACCAGGTCGGCGTTGGCGCCGACGTCGGCGTACTGCGAGCCCACGAGCTGCTGCTCGGGCCGGGGGTCGGGACCGTCGGGCCAGTTGGCGGTCACCTCGGCCGGGTCGATGCCCCACAGGGGGTCCTCGTGGGCGAAGTCGGTCTTGTAACAGACCTGGTGCCGGTCGGCACCCAGGGGCGACGGCTCCAGCCGGATGTGGCGGTAGACGGCGTTCGCCCCGAGGAACGCCAGGTTCACACCCTGACCGACGGCCCGCGACGCCCCGTCGCGCATGGCGCTCGACCAGTACTCGTCGTGGCCCAGGCTGAACAGGCAGCGGTGGCGGAGGAGCCGGTCGGGCTGCTGGTGCAGGTCGATGTCGGTGATGTAGGTCACGTCGAGGCCGAGGCGTTCCGCCAGGAAGACGACGGGGTACTCGTTGCCCATGAAGTCCGGTGCGCCCCACCCCCGCTGGTCGTAGGGCCGGTCGAAGGAGACGACCCGCGAGCGGTTGGCGCCGCCGGACTCGCCCCCGCCGCTGCTGCCGGGCCCGACGTACAGGCTCCGACCCCCGTAGGCGTTGTAGGCCTGCCAGGTCGTGACCGAGTGCATGACGGCGTAGGCCGCCGTGCTGTCGTCGTCGCGGACGCACAGAGGGATGTAGCCGGCGTGCAGGCCACCGTCGTCGCCCGTCAGCTTGATGAGGTACGCGCCAGGGGGCCAGGCGTGGTCGATGCCGATCCGGGTCGTGGGGCGCCACTGGCACTCGACCATGTTCGTGCCGGGGGCCACCGTCGCCGCCGGCTGGGCCGCCGCCGGCGCCATCCATCCTGAGCGCCACACCAGGCGGCCTCCCAGCCCGCCGTAGTACCCCATCCGGTACAGCTCGACCCGGTAGGGGACCGCCGGCGGGTCGACGAACAGGGTCACCTCGTCGCCGAGCACCGCGCTCACACGGTCGGCGTAGCCGTAGATGCGCGTGTCGGCGCCCATCACCCAGTCGAGCGTCCCTGGCCGCTGGTTCTCGTCGACCACCCAGTCGGCACTGGGGACGAGCACCCCGCTGTCGAGGATCACCACGCGCACCTTGTCGGGGGTGGCGGGCCGGGCACGGCCGGCGGGTCGGCTCCTCGTCGCCCGCCGCGCCTCCTCCGAGGCGACCCGGTCGACCTCCCACGCCGCGCCCCCCAGGGCGGCGAGCCCGATGCCCACACCGCCGACGACCAGGAGCCGGCGCCGGCCGATCGGCACCCGGGGTTCGTCACGCCCGGAGTCCCCGCGCCGATCGTCGCGCACCCGGGCGTCGAGCTCCCGGGCGAGCCCGTCGAGCAGCCTCCGACCGGCCCCCCGATCGGTGCCGGCCCGCTCGCTCGTCGGCCAGGTGCGCATGGCGACCCGGCAGCCCCCGTCGGGGGTCGCCGCCACCGTCACGCGCAGCGCCTGGCCCCCGGAACGCAACGTCGGACCGTGGCGGCCGGAGATCACGCCCTGGGCCTCGTCGGCCCTGAGCTCCATGTGCAGCGCCTCTCCCGCCGCCGTCACGAGGTGCACCGCTCGATCGGCCGGCAGGGGGAGGAGGACCTCGTCGTCGACGGCGCGGGGGTCGTCGCCGGTCCGAGCCCGCCGCGCCATCCGGCGCCGGATGCCGGGCTCCCGCCCGAAGGCGATCCCGATCGCCGCCGCTGCGAACAGCACGGTGGTGGCGATGAGCACCACGAGGCCCGAGGTCGACGACACGGCGCCCATGGTGGCCCACGGGCGCCGGATCGTCGGGACGGGCCCCACCGTCGTGCGTGCAGAGCGAACGTATGTTCGCTACGGTGGCCGAGTGCTCGAGCCCCCGCCCGCGCCCCACGCCGCGCCCCACGCCGCGGCCCGATCCGCGCCCCGATCCGCGGCTGGGCCGACGCCCCGGCCCGAGCCCCGCCCGGTGGCGTTGCGCTGGCGGCGGGCGGAGGACGACGGCGGCCAGCCCATGCTCTTCCCGGAGGAGGAGGTCGTCGACCGCCGCGTGGGCGTCGGCGAGTACCGCGGCCTGGAGTTCCTCCACGTGAACGCCCGGCGGGTCATCAACGAGGTGCCCGCGGCGTCGCGCATGCCGTTCCGCTACACCATCAATGCGTACCGCGGGTGCAGCCACGCGTGCACCTACTGCTTCGCCCGGCCCACGCACGAGTACCTCGGGCTCGGGATCGGCGAGGACTTCGAGCGCAAGCTGGTCGTCAAGGTGAACGCGGTCGAGCGCGTGCGCGCCGAGTTGCGGTCGGCCACGTGGCGGGGCGACCACATCGCCATGGGGACCAACACCGACCCGTACCAGCGCGCCGAGGGCCGGTACCACCTGACGCAGGGGATCGTGCGGGAGCTCGGGGAAGCCCGCAACCCCTTTTCGATCCTGACCAAGTCGACACTGATCCTGCGCGACCTCGATCTCCTGGTGGCCGCGGCGGCGCGCACCGACGTGCACTGCAACCTCTCCATCGGGACACTCGACGAGGAGGTCTGGAAGGCGACCGAGCCCGGCACGCCCCACCCCCGCCGCCGCGTGGAGGCGGTGCGGCGCCTCAACGACGCGGGGATACCGACCGGGGTGCTCGTGGCACCGGTCATCCCCGGCTGGTCGGACTCCGCCGAGCAACTCGCCGAGGTGGCGGCCGCCTGCGCGGAGGCCGGGGCGGTGTTCGTGACACCGATCCCGCTCCACCTGCGCCGCGGGGTCAAGGAGCACTTCCTCGGGGTCCTGGCCCGCGAGCGCCCCGACCTCCACGCCGAGCTGGCACCCCGGTACCGGCGTTCCGCCTACCTGTCGCGCGCCGAGCAGGAGGCGATCACGGCGCGCGTGCATGTCGTGGTGGGCCCGACCCGTCGCCGGCGCAGCAGGGCCGACACCTTCGGGCACCCCGAGGCCACCGCGATCGATGCCGGGCCGCCGAGGCCAGCCGGTGGTGTCGTCGACCCTCGCCCCGCCGGACCGGCCGGCGGTGCGGGCCCGGCGCCGTCCGTCGAGCAGCTCGCACTTCTCCCCTGAGGCGTCGAGCGGCTCCGGGCGGTGGCCTCCGTCACCGGGACCGGCGTCAGGCCGGGTGCCCCGTGGCGCCGCACCGCCATATCAGTCCTCGATGAGTCGCCCGTGGAGGTAGTCGTCGTAGGCACCCAGGTCGAGCAGGCCGTGGCCCGAGTACGAGAACAGGATGACCTTGGCCTCGCCCGCCTCGCGCGCCGCCAGCGCCTCGTCGATGACGGCGCGGATGGCGTGGGCGGTCTCGGGCGCGGGGATCGGGCCCTCGGTGCGTGCGAACTGCACGGCGGCGTCGAAGACCTTGCCCTGCCGGTAGGCCGTCGCCCGCATGCGCCCGTTCTTCACCAGGTTGCAGATGATGGGGGCGTCGCCGTGGTACCGCAGTCCGCCGGCGTGGATGGACGGCGGGACGAAGTCGTGGCCCAGCGTGTACATGGCCAGCAGCGGCGTCATCCCCGCGGTGTCCCCGAAGTCGTACTCGAAGCGTCCCTCGGTGAGCGTGGGGCACGAGGACGGTTCCACGGCCAGCAGGTCGACGTCGGCGTCGGGGACGAAGGGCAGGGCGATGCCGCCCAGGTTCGACCCGCCGCCACAGGACCCGATGATGAGGTCGGGGCGCTCCTCCCCGGCCAGGGCGAGCTGCTCCTTGGCCTCCAGGCCGATCACCGTCTGGTGCAGCAGCACGTGGTTCAGGACGGACCCGAGCGAGTAGTGCGAGTCGTCGCGGCCCACGGCGTCGCGCACGGCATCGCTGATGGCGGCCCCCAGCGATCCCGGGTGAGAGGGGTCGTCGACGGGGGAGGGCTCCACGTCCGCGCCCCACACCTCCATCATCACGCGGCGGTAGGGCTTCTGGTCGTACGACGCCCGCACCATGTACACCTTGCACTCGAGGCCGAAGCGCGCCGTGGCGAAGGCGAGGGCGCTGCCCCACTGGCCCGCACCGGTCTCCGTGGTGAGCCGGGGGACGCCCTCGGCTTTGTTGTAGAAGGCCTGGGGGACCGCCGTGTTCGGCTTGTGCGATCCCGCCGGGGAGACCGACTCGTCCTTGTAGTAGATCCGCGCCGGGGTGTCGAGCGCCTCCTCGAGGCGCCGGGCCCGCACCAGGGGGGTCGGGCGCCACGAGCGCAGCACGTCGAGCACCTCGCCGGGGATGTCGACCCACGGCTCGGCCGTGACCTCCTGGCCGATGAGCGCCATGGGGAAGAGCGGGGCGAGGTCGTCGGGGCCGATGGGCTGGCGCGTGCCCGGGTGCAGCGGCGGCTGCAGGGGCTCGGGCAGGTGGGGGACGACGTTGAACCACGCCTGGGGGAGTCGGTCTTCGGTGAGGATGAAGCGCATCGGGGCTCCTCGTGGTCCGGCGGGCCGGCGCAGCCGGCACCGGGGGCGGACGGCTCGGCTCCCGGTGCGACGAACTGTACCGGCACCTCCCCGGCGCGTCCCGTGGGCGGCGTCCCGTCAGGAGGCTGCGGCGGCATCTGCCAACATGACCCCATGGCCGCGGACCACGGTGCAGTCACCGCCACCCCGGGCGCGTCGGGCCGGGGGACGTGGGTCGTCGACCTCGACGGTGTGATCTGGCTGGCGGAGCAGCCCATCCCCGGCTCCGCCGACGCCATCGCACGGCTGCGTGCCGCCGGCTACGGCGTCGTCTTCGCGACCAACAACGCCGCGCCCACCCTCGCCGAGCTCCGTCAACGCCTGGCGCGCGCCGGTATCGACGCCGCGTCCGGCGATCTCGTCACCTCGGCCCAGGCGGCGGCGTCGATGCTCGAGCCGGGCTCCACCGCCGTCGTGTGCGGCGACGCCGGCGTGCTCGAAGCCCTGGCGGCCCGGGGTGTGTCCGTCGTCGCCGAGGGCCCGGCCGACGCCGTGGTGGTGGGATGGACACGACACTTCGACTTCGACCTCTTGGCGACGGCGGCGACCGCCGTGCGGGACGGGGCCAGGTTCGTGGGGACCAACGAGGACCCCACCCACCCCACGCCGCAGCGCCTCCTGCCCGGGTCGGGGGCGATCCTGGCGGCCGTGGCCACCGCCGCCCAGGCCACGCCGGAGGTCGCCGGCAAGCCTCACGAACCCCTGGTGGCCCTGCTGCGCAGCCGCGTCCCCGACGCCGTGCTGGTCGTGGGGGACCGACCTTCCACCGACGGCGCGCTGGCGAGGCGGCTCGGGCTCCCGTTCGCGCTGGTGCGCAGCGGCGTGACCGGCGACGGGCGCGAGCCCATGGTGGTCGAGCCCGACGAGGAGGCCGACGACCTCGCGGCCTTGGTGACGCGCCACCTGGCGGCCGACGGCTGACACCCCGTCGCCCGACGACCGCGACGACACCGGCCCCCGGGGGGAACGGTGCGGTCCACAAGGGACTTCCTGCCCTTGCCGCGGCGCGCGGCGGGCCGTAGCGTGGCCGCATGACAGAGAACGACGGACTGCGTCGCTACGTCGAGGCCGGCATGGCGCTCACGCAGATCACCCGGGCACGTGCCGAGGAGCTCGTGCGCGAGCTGATCAAGACCGGGGAGGTGGAGCGCCACCGCGCCCAGGACTGGGTCGAGGACATCGTGAAGGCGAGTCGCGAACGCTCCGAGGCGCTCGTCGCCACCGTCCGCGGTGAAGTGAGGCAGCAGCTCAAGGAGCTCGGCTTCACCAACGTCGACGACCTCGCCAAGAAGGTGGCCGACATCCTGGCCCGCTCCTCGGCGGCGGCACGCAGCGCCACCGGTCGCGGCGCCAAGGGCCCCAAGGCCGCCAAGAAGGCGACGGCCAAGAAGGCCGCCACCCGGGCGCCGGCCGCCAAGGCGGCGAAGAAGAAGGCTCCCGCCAAGAAGGCGGCGAAGAAGGCGGGCGCCTGACACCAGCGCCGGTCCGCCGCCGGCTCGACGCCGAGCTCGTGCGGCGGGGTCTCGCCGGCTCGCGTGAGAGCGCGCGTGCCCTCGTCGAGTCCGGCGTCGTGCTCGTGGCGGGTGCGCTCGCCGACAAGTCGGCGCGCCTCGTGTCCGAGTCCGAGCCGGTCGTCGTCGGGGACGACCGCTCGAAGCGCTTCGTCTCGCGCGGCGGGGACAAGCTCGATGCCGCCCTCGAGCGCTTCGGTGTCGACGTGGCCGGGTGCCGGTGCCTCGACGCCGGCGCGTCGACGGGCGGGTTCACCGACTGTTTGCTGCGGCGGGACGCGGCCTCGGTCGTGGCCGTGGACGTCGGCTACGGCCAGCTCGCCCCGGCGTTGCGCCACGACGCCCGGGTGACCGTGCGGGAACGGACCAACGTGCGCGCCCTGACGAGGGAGGACGCCGGGGAGGCGCCCTTCGAGGTCGTCGTGGCCGATCTGTCCTTCATCTCCCTTGCCACCGTGGCGCCGGTGCTTGCCGGCGAGATGGCCGCGCCGGGCGCCGCCATCGTCGTCCTGGTCAAGCCCCAGTTCGAGGCGGGACGCGCCCAGGCCAGCCGGGGGAAGGGCGTGATCCGCGACCCCGCCGTGCGCCGCCGGGCCCTCGACCAGGTGGCCTCCGCCCTCGCGTCGCAGGGAGCCACCATCATGGGGGCCATGGCATCGCCCCTGCTCGGCCCGGCCGGCAACGCGGAGTTCTTCCTGCACGCCCGGGCCCACGAGGCGCCCCCCGGGCTTTCGACACCGTCGGACCCCGCCGTGGCGGCCATGCTCGACGCCGCGGTGGTGGCGGCACCCGACGCCGATGCAGACGCCACCCCCCGCACGCCGACGGGCCCCGGGCCCGGGGAAGGGTAGGGACGCCGTGGCCACCGTGGCGTTCGTCGTTCACCCCTTCCGCCCCGAGGCGGCCTCGATCGCGTCGCGCGCCGGCGCGTGGCTGACCGAACGTGGGCACACCGTCGTGCAGCTCGACGACGTGGCGCCCCCCGGGTCGGACGTCTCCGAGGACGGCGACGGGGAGGGCGCCGACATCCGGCCCGCCGGCGGCGCGGCGGGCCCGTCGCTCGAGGACTCGGTCGACCTGGCCGTGAGCCTCGGGGGCGACGGCACGATGCTGCGGACCGTGGCGCTCGCGTGCACGGCGGGTGTCCCCGTCCTGGGCGTGAACCTGGGCCGCCTCGGCTACCTCACCGAGATCGAGCCGCACGGCCTCGAAGGCGCGCTCGAGCGGTTCCTGGCCGGCGACTACAGCGTGGAGGAGCGCATGACCCTCGAGGTCGCGCTCGAGCCGGCTGGAGGTGGGCCGCCGCGCCATGGCGCCACCGTCGTGCTCAACGAGGCCGTCGTCGAGAAGACCGTGCCCGGCCATACCATCAGGGTGACGGCGTCGATCGCGGGACGGCCGTTCGTCACCTATGCCGCCGACGGGCTGCTCGTGGCGACGCCCACGGGCTCCACGGCGTACAACCTCTCGGCGCACGGGCCGATCCTGAGCCCGGGGCTGCGGGCCCTCGTCCTCACGCCGGTGTCGCCGCACATGCTCTTCGACCGCCCGCTCGTCCTCGACCCCGAGCAGTGGGTGCGCCTCGAGCTGGTCGCCCCGCGACCCGCCGTGCTCGTCCTCGACGGGCAGAGCGTGGACTCGCTCCGACCCGGCGACGCCGTGGTGTGCCGCATGGGCCCCTCCCCGGCGCGCCTGGTCACCTTCGGGCCGCGCGACTTCTTCTCCATCCTGCGAGCCAGGTTCCACCTGGCGGACCGCTGATCGACGTCGGGGCGCCGGTGCTCGTCGAACTGCGGGTGCGCGATCTGGGGGTGATCGAATCGGTCGCCCTCGACCTCGGGACCGGCATGACCGCGCTCACGGGCGAGACCGGTGCGGGCAAGACGCTCCTCGTCGAAGCGCTCGAGCTCCTCGTGGGCGGGCGCGCCGACCCGGGCCTGGTGCGCCCCGGGGCCGCCGAGGCGCTCGTCGAGGGACGCTTCGTCGTCGACGACGAGGAGGTGATCCTCGCTCGCGCCGTCCCCGCACAGGGGCGGTCGCGTGCCTGGGTCGACGGCCGCATGGCGCCGGTGGCGGCGTTGGCCGAAGCCGGTGGGCGCCTCCTCGAGCTCCACGGCCAGCACGCCCACCAGTCGCTGCTCGACGCGGCCGCCCAGCGCCGCGCCCTCGACGCCTTCGCCGGCACCGACCTCGGGCCGCTCGAGGCCGCCCGCGCCCGGCGGCGGGCGCTGCACCACGAGCTCGACGGCCTCGGCGGCGACGAGCGCGCCCGGGCCCGTGAGACCGACCTCCTGCGCTACCAGCTCGAGGAGATCGACGGGGCCGCCCTGTCGGGCCCGCTCGAGGACGACGAGCTGGCCGAGGAGGAGGACCGCCTGGCGCAGGCGACGTCGCACCGCCAGGCCGCCGCCGACGCGCTCGCCGCCCTCGACGCCGGCGAGGGGGGACGCGCCGCGGCCGTCGACCTCATCGGCACGGCCCGGGCCGCCCTCGACGGCCGCGACCCCCTGGCGCCGCTCGCCCAGCGCCTGGCCGCCCTGCAGGCCGACGCCGCCGACACCGCCTCCGACCTGCGCCACGTGGTGGAGACCTGGGACGCCGACCCGGCGCGCCTGGAGGAGGTGCGCACACGACGCCAGCAGCTGCGCGAGCTGACGCGCAAGTACGGGGAGGGCCCCGCCGGGATCCTGGCCTTCGCCGAGGAGGCGCGCCACCGGCTGGCCGAGCTCGACGCCGTGGAGGAGCGGGCCACGGCCCTGCAGGCGGCGATCGACGGGGTCGAGGCCGAGGTCCGGTCGGCCGAGGCCGCCGTGGGCACGGCCCGCCGCGCCGCGGCACCTCGGCTGGCCGACGCCGTCGAGGAGCGCCTCCGGGGGCTGGCCATGCCCCACGCCCGGATCGAGGTGACCGTCGACGGGGACGACCCCGGCGACGACGTGTCCTTCCTCCTCGGCGCCAACCCCGGGGAGGCCGTGCTGCCCCTGGCCAAAGTGGCCTCGGGGGGCGAGCTGGCCCGGGCCATGCTCGCCCTGCGGCTGGTGCTCACCGAGGCGCCACCGACCATGGTGTTCGACGAGGTGGACGCGGGCGTCGGTGGCGAAGCCGCCCGGGCGGTGGGCCGGGCCCTGGCCGAGGTGGCCGAGCACCACCAGGTCCTCGTGGTCACCCACCTGGCCCAGGTGGCCGCGTGCGCCCGGCAGCAGCTCGGCGTGCGCAAGGAGGTCGAGGCCGGGCGCACCGTCGCCCGCACGACGCCGCTCGAGGGCGAGGACCGCGTCGTCGAGCTGGCCCGCATGCTGTCGGGCCGGCCCGGCTCGGCCACCGCCCGGCGCCACGCCGAGGAGCTCCTGGCGCCCCCGGCCCGCGCCCGGGGCCTCCACCGGTAGCCTGCATCCGTGGTCTACCGTGGAGCGATGCCCGGGAGGCACCGAGCGTGACCAAGTACGTCTTCGTCACCGGTGGCGTCTCCTCCTCACTCGGCAAGGGCCTCACCGCCTCCTCGCTCGGCCGGCTGCTCAAGTGCCGCGGCCTGCGGGTGACGATGATCAAGCTCGACCCGTACATCAACGTGGACCCGGGCACGATGAACCCCTTCGAGCACGGTGAGGTGTTCGTCACCCACGACGGCGGCGAGACCGACCTCGACCTCGGGCACTACGAGCGCTTCATCGACGTCGAGCTGCGCCAGACCTCCAACGCCACCACGGGGTCCATCTACCAGGCGGTGATCGACAAGGAGCGCCGCGGCGACTACCTGGGCAAGACCGTCCAGGTGATCCCGCACGTCACCGACGAGATCAAGGAGCGCATCCAACGGCTCGCCTCCGAGGAGATCGACGTCGTCATCGTCGAAGTGGGTGGGACCGTGGGCGACATCGAGATCGTCCCCTTCCTCGAGGCCATCCGCCAGTTCCGCCACGACGTGGGGCGCGACAACGTCTGCTACGTGCACCTCACCCTGGTGCCGTACCTGGCGCCGTCGGGGGAGCAGAAGACCAAGCCCACCCAGCACTCCGTGACCGAGCTGCGCAGTCGGGGCATCCAACCCGACATCATCGTGTGCCGCTCGGACCAACCCATCTCCGACGGGTTGAAGCGCAAGATCTCCCTGCTGTGCGACGTGCCCAGCGAAGGGGTGATCTCGGCGGTCGACGCGCCGAGCATCTACGAGATCCCCCTCGTCCTGCACGACGAGGGCTTCGACCGCGTGGTGTGCCAGATGCTCGCCATCGACAGCGCGCTGCACCCCGTCGACCTGTCGGGATGGGAGAAGGTCGTCAACCAGGTCTCCGCGTCGGAGCGGCCGGTGCGCATCGGCGTCGTCGGCAAGTACGTCAACCTCCCCGACGCCTACCTGTCGGTGGGGGAGGCGCTGCGCCACGCCGGGTTCCACCACGGCGCCAAGGTCGAGGTCGACTGGATCCAGGCCGAGAAGGTCCCCGATCTCCTCGGCACCGAGCGCATGCTCCAGCTCGACGGCATGGTCATCCCCGGCGGCTTCGGCGAGCGCGGCATCGAGGGGAAGATCCTCGCCGCCCGGTTCGCACGCGAGCGCGAGATCCCGTGCCTCGGGCTGTGCCTGGGCCTCCAGGTGATGGTCATCGACGTCGCCCGGCACCTCGCCGGCCTCGAGGGCGCCAACTCGCGAGAATTCGACACGGTCACGCCGTACCCTGTCATCGACCTCATGGACGACCAGCACAACGTGGTGGACATGGGCGGCACCATGCGCCTCGGGTCCTACTTCGCGCAGCTCGAACCGGGCTCGATGGTGGCGGCGGCCTACGAGGCCACGGTGGTGTCGGAGCGGCACCGGCACCGCTACGAGGTGAACCCCCGCTGGCGCCCCAAGCTCGAGGAGGCCGGCCTGCTGTGCTCGGGCACCTCCGCCGACGGCATGCTGGTCGAGTTCGTGGAGCTCCCCGGGCACCCCTTCTGGGTGGGGACGCAGGCCCACCCGGAGTTCAAGAGCCGACCGGACCGGCCCCACCCGCTGTTCCGGGAGCTCCTGGCCGCAGCCCTGGCCCGCGCCGAGGGTCGCCTGCCGCGACTGATCGCCATCGACGCCGACGTCGGTGCCGCCTCCTGACGGCGGGTCCCCGCCGGGCCGCTCCCCGCTCACCGACACCACTCCCGCCGCCGGGTTCCGCCACCTCGGTGACGACGTGCGCGTCGAGGGCTGGCGGATCTCACTGGTGAGCGCCGAGTTCGAGGCTCCCGACGGCACGCGCTTCACACGCGACGTCGTGCGCCATCCCGGCGCGGTGGCCGTCGTGCCCGTCACCGACCGCGGCACCGTCCTCCTCGTCCGTCAGTACCGCGGGCCCATCGACCGCGAGCTGCTCGAGATCCCCGCGGGGACACGCGACGTCGCCGGTGAGCCACCCGAGGAGACGGCGCGCCGGGAGCTCGAGGAGGAGGTCGGCGTGCGCGCCGGCACCATGCAGCTGCTCGGCACCGTGTTCAACACGCCGGGGTTCTGTGACGAGGAGACGCTCCTCTACATGGCGGGCGGGCTCGTGCCCGGCACGGCGGCGCGCCATGGCCACGAAGAGCGCTTCATCGAGGTCGTCGAAGTGGCACTGGCCGACGTCGATGCCATGACGGCGTCGGGCGCGCTCGTCGACGCGCAGACCGTGCTCGGCCTCCTGCTGGCGCGCCATGCGCTGGCGCGGCCGCGCCCCTGACCACCGTGGCCCCACGCGCCGTCGGCTCGGCCCCGTCCACACCCGCCCGGCCCGCCCCGCCCGCCCGGCGCGACACGGTCGCCCGACCGGGACCGCCCGGCACGCACGACACCGCCGGCACGCACGACACCGCCGGCGTCGACGACATCGCCGACGGGACGCGCCTGCTCAGCCGCGAGGCCGAGGAGTTCCTGACGTGGCTGACCGTCGAGCAGGGCCGGGCCCGCAACACCGTGGCCGCCTATCGGCGCGACCTGCGTTCCTACGAAGCCTTCCTGGCCGGGCGCGGGCGGTCGGTGGGGGACGCGGATCTGGCCAGCGTGGAGGAGCACCTGGCTGCCCGGCGCGCCGCCGGCCTCGGGCCGGCATCGGTGGCGCGTGCCCTGGCGGCCCTGCGCGGCCTGCACCACTTCCTCATCGAGGAGGGTGGCGCCACGGCCGACCCGACCGCGGACGTCCGCCCGGTCCGCCCGCCGCGCCGGCTCCCCAAGGCCATCGACGAGGACGAGGTCGAGCGGCTGCTCGCCACGACGACCGACGACGACCCCGCGTCGATCCGGGACCGGGCCATCCTGGAGGTGCTCTACGGCACGGGGATGCGCGTCTCCGAGCTGGCCGGGTTGTCACTCGGCGACCTCGGGTCGGACACCGGGCTCGTGCGCGTGCTCGGCAAGGGCGACAAGGAGCGGCTCGTCCCCATGGGCAGCTGTGCGCGCGACGCCCTCGACGACTGGCTCGGCCCGTGGGGCCGACCGGAGCTCGAGCCGCGGCGCTGGGCGCGGCGCGGCGATGCCGAGGCCGTGTTCCTGAACGCCCGGGGCGGCCGTCTGACGCGCCAGGGCGTGTGGGGCGTGTTGAAGAAGCGGGCGCGCGCCGCGGGGATCGAGGGCAAGCTCCACCCGCACGTCCTGCGCCACTCGTGCGCCACGCACATGCTGGCCCACGGCGCCGACATCCGCGTGGTGCAGGAGCTGCTCGGCCACGCGTCGATCGCCACGACGCAGCTGTACACCCGGGTGTCACCCGAGCACCTCCGCCAGGCCTATGAACAGGCACATCCGCGCGCCGGACGGGGGTCTGGGCAGTAATCTCGTGTCCGTGCCCAATGAGGCCTCCACCGTCGATCACCGCGCCCTGCTCGAGGAGGAGCGTGCGGACCTCCTGGCCAAGCTCGACGAGCTCGGGCTGTCCGGCGCGAGCCTGACCTACGACTCCAACTTCGCCGACTCCAGCCAGGTGACCGCGGAGCGTGGCGAAGTGGAGGCGCTGGGGGCGTCGCTCCGGGAGACCCTCGCGGACGTCGAGCGGGCGCTGGCCAAGCTGACCGACGGGAGCTACGGCGTGTGCGAGGACTGCGGGCAGCCGATCGACCCGCTGCGCCTGGAGGCGAAGCCCGCCGCGCGGTACTGCATCGACTGCGCCGCGAAGCACTGATCCGGACCCGGCGGTGAGCAACCCCTGGGGCGCGGCGGCACCGGGACCACCCCCGCCCCGACGGGGCCTCGACCCCCGCACCACCATCTGGATCATCGCCGGCATCGCCCTGGCCGTGGTGCTCGTGCGCTCGCACAAGATCACGACCTTCGAGATCCTGTTCTTCTGCGCCCTCGTCCCCTCGGTGATCCTGCACGAGGTGTCGCACGGCGCCATGGCGCTGGTATTCGGTGACGACACGGCCAAACGCGCCCACCGCTTGACGCTCAACCCGGTGCACCACATCGACCCGTTCGGGACCGTCATCCTGCCCGTCCTGCTCCTCCTGAGCGGCCACGGCGCCCTGGGGTACGCCAAGCCCGTACCCGTGAACGTGTCGCGCCTGCGCCATCCCCGCAACGAGAGCGTGCTCGTGTCGCTCGTGGGCCCGGCGGTGAACATCGTGCTCGCCGTGATCTGCGGCCTCGCCTACAAGAGCTTCGTCTCCGCCGCTGATCGTCCGCTGCCGCTCTTCGACACCGGGCCGATCTGGGTGCAGCTGCTGTTCATCGGCGGCTACGTCAACCTGATCCTGGCGGCGTTCAATCTCATCCCGCTGCCGCCGCTGGACGGCTCGGCGGTGCTGGAGCGCTTCCTGCCCAGGAGCCTGCTGCCCGGCTACTACCGGATCCGGCCCTTCACCATGTTCATCCCGCTGATCCTGATCGTGCTCGACCCGGCCGCGTTCAACAGCTTCTTCCAATGGGTCGCCAACCACTGGGCCGACGCCGTCGTCTGATCCCCTGCAGGGATCGGCTGAAGGGGATCCCCTGTAGGGATCGGCTGTCAAGGCGCCCGGGCATTCGTCACCCGGCACCCCTCAGGCGTGGAACCCGCCCGGGGGTGCGAGCAGCCCGACGGCGCGCATGGCACGGTCGAGCGTCGGGCCGGCCAGGGCGCGGGCCTTGGCGGCCCCCTCGACGAGCAGTGCCTCCACCGCACCGCGCTCCGAGCGCAGCTCGGCGTAGCGCGCGCGCACCGGGCGCAGCATCTCCACGAGCCCGCCGGCCACGTCGGCCTTCAACTGCCCGTAGCTGGCGTAGCGCGTCGCCAGCTCGGCGGGGTCGCCGCCCACCGACGCCGCCAGCAGCTCGAGCAGGTTGGACACCCCGGGCTTGGCCTCGGGGTCGTAGCGGACCTCGGTCTCGGTGTCGGTGACGGCCTTGCGCACCTTGCGGTCGATCTCCTCGGGCGAGTCGAGGACGAGGACGGTGCCGAGCGGCGAGCTCACCGACTTCGACATCTTGCGGGTGGGCTCCTGCAGGTCCATGACGCGCGCCCCCAGCGTGGGCAGGGCCGCCTCGGGCACCACGAAGGTGGCGCCGTAGCGGTTGTTGAAGCGCATGGCCACGTCGCGGGTGAGCTCCAGGTGCTGGCGCTGGTCCTCGCCCACCGGGACCCGGTCGGCGTCGTAGAGCAGGATGTCGGCCGCCATGAGCACCGGGTAGGTGAACAGCCCGGCCCGGACGGCCTCCTGCTCGCCGCCCTTGTCCTTGAACTGCGTCATCCGCCGCAGCTCCCCGAAGGTCGCCGTGCACTCGAGCAGCCACGTCAGCCGGGGGTGCTCGGGGACGTGGCTCTGCACGAACAGCGTGCACACCGCCGGGTCGAGGCCCACGGCCAGCAGGCTGGTGGCCGTCTCGAGGGTGCGCCCGGCCAGGAGGGCGGGGTCGTAGTCGAGGGTCATGGCGTGCAGGTCCACCACGCAGAACAGGGCGTCGTGGCCGTGCTGGTCGAGGACCCAGTTGCGGAAGGCGCCCAGGTAATTGCCCAGGTGGAGGTCGCCGCTCGGTTGCACCCCGGACAGCACCCTGGCCATGGCGTGCCATGGTACGGGACGCCCGGGCGCGCTCCCGGTGACCCCCCGGTGACCCCGCGGCGCTGCGGTGACACCCGGCCCGCGGCCGTCGGTCCTGGTCAGCGGGCATGCACAGGGGGCGGCGGGGGAGCCGGTAGGGTCGACGGTGTGGTGGCGCAGGTCTCGACACCCGTCTTCGAGGGCCCCTTCGACGTGCTGCTGGCGCTCGTGACGGACCACAAGGTGGACGTCTACGACATCAAGATCGCCGAGGTGGTGGACGCCTTCATCGCCGAGATGGCGGCCCGGCAGCCCTTCGACCTGCACACCGCCAGCGAGTTCCTGGTCATCGCCGCCATCCTGGTGGAGCTCAAGTCCAAGAAGCTCCTCCCCGGGGCCGACGACGTCGAGGACGACGAGGAGCTGTCGGGCTTCGAGGAGCGCGACCGCCTGCTCGCCCGGCTGCTCGAGCTCCAGGCCTACGCGGCGGCGGCCGACGCCTTCACCGTGCTGATCGACCGTGCCCGGCGCTCGCTGCCCCGGATCGCCGGGCTCGAGGAGCGCTTCCGGGACCTCGCCCCCGACCTGCTCGCCGGGATCACACCCGAACGCTTGGCGGCCGCCTTCGTGGTGGGGACGGCGCCGCGGCCCGAGCTCGTGCTCGACCTGTCGCACGTCACGGTGGAGGCGGTGACCGTGTCCGAGGCGGTGGCCGAGCTCGAGGAGCGCCTCCCGGGCGAGGGGCGCGCCACGTTCCGCGAGATCACCGCGCACTGCACCACGCGCATGCAGATCATCGTCCGCTTCCTCGCCCTGCTCGAGCTGTGCAAGCGGGGACTGGTCAGCCTGGACCAGGGCGAGACCTTCGGCGACCTCGTCGTCGTGTGGGTCGCCGGCTCGTCCGTGCTCTCCACCGTCGGTGGTGGCGAGTCGGTCGAGGAATACGACGGCTGAGGCCGCTGTCGGTGGGCATCCCCGAAGAACACCGCGCCATCGAGGCCGTGCTGCTGTCGGCGGTCGAGCCCGTCCCTCCCAACATGCTGGCCGAGCTCCTCGAGATGCCCATCGAGCGCGTCGAGGCCGCGTGCGCCGAGCTGGCGGCGGGTTACGAGGAGCAGGGCCGCGGTTTCGTGCTGGCGAAGGTGGCGGGCGGCTACCGCTACCAGACCCATCCCGACATGGCGCCGTTCGTGGAGCGCTACGCCATGGAGGGCGTGTCGTCGCGCCTGTCGTCGGCCGCGCTCGAGACGCTGGCCATCGTCGCCTACCGCCAGCCCGTGTCGCGCGCCCAGATCGCCGCGCTGCGCGGCGTGAACGTGGACGGCGTCGTGCGGCTGCTCGAGCAGCGCGGGTACATCAGCGCCGTGGGCCACGCTCCGGGACCGGGCGCGCCCGTGCTGTACGGCACGACGGCGGCCTTCCTCGAGAAGCTCGGTGTCTACGGCCTCGAAGAGCTCCCGCCGGTCGAGGACCTCCTCCCCGGACCCGAGGCGGTCGAGCAGCTCGAGGAGCGCCTGCGCCCCGGCGCCGATGCCTGACGGCCGCCGCCGGCCGCCCCGACAGGACCCCGACCCCGACCCCCAGGCTGACGGCGCCGCCGGTCCCGGCCCCGGCGCGGCACCCCGGGAAGGCCCCGACGCCGCACTCGGCGGCGCAGGACCGCAGGGGGAGCGGCTCCAGAAGGTCCTCGCCCGCGTGGGCCTGGGCAGCCGCCGGGCCTGCGAAGAGCTCATCGCCGAGGGCCGGGTGAGCGTCAACGGCGAGCCCGCCACCCTCGGGCGGCGCGTCGACGTGGGGCGTGACGCGGTGGCGCTCGACGGCGTCCCCCTGCCCGTGCTGCCCGGCCTGGTCCACTACCTGCTGCACAAACCGGCGGGCGTGGTCACCACGGCCGAGGACCCCCAGGGCCGCCCGACGGTCGTGCAGCTCGTGCCCGACGAGCCCCGGGTGTTCCCGGTGGGGCGGCTCGACGCCGACAGCGAGGGCCTGCTCGTCCTGACCAACGACGGCGACCTCGCCCATCGCCTGGCCCACCCCTCCTTCGGCGTCGAGAAGGAGTACCTGGTGGAGACCATGGGGGTGCCCACCCCCGGCGCGCTGCGGCGCCTGCGCCAGGGCGTCGACCTCGACGACGGCACCACCGCCCCCGCCCGGGTCGGGGTGGTGGCCCCCGGCGTGCTGCGCATCGTCGTCCACGAAGGGCGCAACCGCCAGGTCCGCCGGATGTGCGAGGCCGTCGGGTTCCCCGTGCGCCGCCTGGTGCGCACCCGCATCGGCCCGCTCACCGACGCCCGCCTGGCGCCGGGGCGGTGGCGCCCGCTCACGGGGGACGAGGTGCGGGCACTGGCACGCGCCGCGGTGCCCCGACCAGGGCCGGGCCGGGCCCGGCGGCCGCCGGGGCGCCCGGGTCGGCCTGGGTAGCATGCGGGGCCATGCCCTCCGTCCGCGCCCTGCGCGGCGCCACGACCGTCGACGCGGACACCCCCGAGCAGGTCACGACGCGCGTGCAGGCCCTCCTCGACGCGCTGCTCGAGCGCAACGGCGTCGACCGCGACGACCTCATCAGCATCGTGTTCACGGCCACGAGCGACGTGGTGTCGATGTTCCCGGCGGCCGCCGCCCGGGCCATGGGCCTCGGCGACGTGCCGCTGCTGTGTGCCCGGGAGCTCGACGTGGTCGGGTCCACCCCCCGGTGCCTGCGGGTGCTGGTCCACGTCAACACGGCGCGGTCGCGCCAGGAGCTCCACCACGTCTACCTCGAAGGGGCCCGCGGGTTGCGCGATGACCTCCCCGAGTGAGGACGGCCCCGGGCCGGCGCCGGGGCAGCGCCGCGCCGCGGTCATCGGCACCGGGCTCATCGGGGGCTCGGTCGGGCTCGCCCTGCGGGCACGCGGGTGGTGGGTCACCGGCCGCGACGCCGACCCGGCCAGCGCGGCCCGGGCCCTGGCCCTCGGCGCCCTCGACGCCGTGGGCGACGACCCCGAGGCCGAGGTGGTCTTCGTGGCCACGCCCGTGGGCGCCGTGGTGGCCGAGGCCGAGGCCGCCCTGCGGCGCGCCGCCCGCGGCGACGCCGTGGTCACCGACGTGGCCGGCGTCAAGGCCTCCATCGCCGCCCGCCTGCCCCATCCCAATTTCGTCGGCGGCCACCCCATGGCGGGCTCCGAGCAGGTGGGCGTGGAGGGCGCCGACGCCGACCTCTTCGTCGGGGCCACCTGGGTCCTCACGCCCACGGCGACCACCGACGCCGACGCCTACTCGAGCCTGCGCGCCGTGGTCACGAGCCTGGGCGCCGAGGTCGTGGCCCTCGCCCCCGAGCAGCACGACACCCTCGTGGCGGTGGTGTCCCACGTCCCGCATCTGACCGCGGCCACGCTCATGAACCTGGCCGACCGCCTGGCCGCCGAGCACGGCGCCCTGCTGCGGTTGGCGGCCGGGGGATTTCGCGACATGACCAGGATCGCGGCCGGCCAGCCCGGGATCTGGCCCGACGTGTGTACCGACAACGCCGTCGCCATCGTGGCCGCCTTCGACATCCTGCTGCAGGACCTGTCGGCCATGCGCGACCGCGTGGCGGCGGGCGACCGCGGCGGCCTGCTGGGCGACCTCGAGCACGCTGCGGTGGCACGGCGCTCGCTCCCGGCGCGCGTCGTGCGCCCCGAGCGCCTGGCGGAGCTCCGGGTGCCGGTCCCCGACCGCCTCGGCGTGCTGGCCGAGATCACCACGCTCGCCGGCGACCTCGGTGTGGACATCGTCGACATCGAGATCGCCCACAGCGCCGAGGGTGACCGCGGCGTGCTGGTGCTGGTGGTCGACGCCGACGCCGCCGACCGCCTGCGTGACGCCATCGCCGGACGCGGCTACCGCCCCACGACACGGGCCCTCGGATGAGCACCGCCGCCGCCGCCGCCGGCTCGCGCCGCGCCGTGTTCACGGTCGAGGGAGGCCGCCCCCTCGTCGGGCGCCTCCGGGTGCCGGGCGACAAGTCGGTGTCGCACCGCGCCCTGCTGCTCGGGGCCATGGCCCACGGCGAGTCCGCCGTGCGGGGCCTGTCCGACGGGGACGACGTGGCCCGCACCGCCGCCGCCGTGCGCACCCTCGGCGGGCGCGTCGAGGGCGACCGGGTGTCCGGAGGGCCCGACGGGCTGCACGCCGCGTCCGTCCCCCTGGACCTGGGCAACTCGGGCACCACCATGCGGCTGCTCGCCGGCGTGGTGGCGGGCCGCCCCTGGACCACCACGCTCACCGGCGACCCCTCGCTGTCGGCGCGCCCCATGGACCGCGTGGCCGAGCCACTGCGCCGCATGGGCGCGGTGGTGGAAGGACGGGGGGAACGCTGCCTGCCGCCCCTCACCATCCGGGGCGGGTCGCTGCGGGGGATCGACTTCACGACCCCGGTGGCGAGCGCCCAGGTGAAGTCGTGCGTCCTGCTGGCCGGCCTCGGGGCCGAGGGTGACACCGTGGTGCGCGAGCCGGTGCTCACCCGGCTGCACACCGAGGAGCTGCTGGCCCGCTGCGGCGCCCGCATCACCGAGGAGGAGGGGCCCGACGGCCACGTGGTGCGCCTCAGCCCCTCGGCACTGTCGCCCTTCGAGCTGGACGTCCCCGGTGACCCCTCGCAGGCGGCGTTCTGGATCGTGGCGGCCTGCGTGGTGCCCCGCAGCGAGGTCACCGTCGAACGCGTCTACGTCGGGCGCGGCCGGCGCGGCTATCTCGACGTGCTCGTCCGGATGGGGGCGGACCTCGACGAGGTCCCCGCCACGGGCGCCGGCGACCTGGCCGACAGCGCCGACCTCGTGGCCCGCGCCGGCCCCCTGCACGGCACCGCCGTCCACGCCTCGGAGATCACCGGGCTCGACGAGGTGCCCGCGTTGGCCGTGGCGGCCGCCTGCGCGCAGGGCGACACCGTGTTCGAGGCGGTGGGGGAGTTGCGGGTGAAGGAGTCCGACCGCCTGGCCGGGGTGGCCGCGCTGGTGCGCGCCTTCGGCGCCCGCGCCGACGTCGACGGCGACGACCTCGTGGTCCACGGTTCGGGCCGCCTGGCGCCCGGCGACGTCGACGCCCGCGGCGACCACCGCATGGCCATGGCCGCGGCGGTGGCGGGCCTGGCGGCCCCGGGCGGGCCCACGCGCGTGACGGGGTGGGACGCCGTCGCCACCAGCTACCCGCGCTTCGCCGAGCACCTGGCCCTCCTGCTCACGGGGACGTCCCCGTGATGCCTGCGGCGGTGCGCGTGGTGGCCATCGACGGGCCCGCCGGCGCGGGCAAGTCGACCCTGGCCGAGGCGGTGGCCGCCCACCTCGGTGTCGAGCGGCTCGACAGTGGGGCCATGTACCGGGCGGTGGCCTGGTCGGCCCTGCGCCACGGCGTCGACCCGGCCGACACCGAGGCCGTCGCCCGCCTGGCACGGGCCATCCACATCGAGGCGGCCGAGGAGGTGATCGTCGACGGCGAGGACGCCACCGACGCCATCCGGTCGGCCGAGGTGGACGCGGCGGTCTCGGCGGTGGCCGCCAACCCCGAGGTCCGAGCCGAGTTGGTGGCGCGCCAGCGGGCGTGGGTGGCGGCGCGCGGCCGCGGCGTGGTGGAGGGTCGTGACATCGGGACCGTCGTGCTCCCCGACGCCGATCTCAAGGTCTACCTGACGGCGTCGAGCGAGACCCGGGCGGAGCGGCGGTCCCGCGAGCGGGCCGACGGGCGCAGCGTCGACGACGTCCACCGGGCCCTCGTGCGGCGCGACCGCCTCGACTCCACGCGCCCCACGTCGCCGCTGCCGTCACCCGAGGACGTCGCCGACGACGCCAGGGTGATCGACTCGACCGGGAAGTCCGCCCGGGCCGTGCTGGAGGAGGTACTCGCATGCCTGTGAGATACGACACCGGCGCGCCCTCGCGGGGCACCGGCATCGGCTTCCCGCCGTTCGTCTACCGGTTCCTGCGGCTGCTGGCGCATCTCATCAACCGCGCCTACTGGCGGGTGGAGGTCGACGGCGCCGCCCACGTGCCCGCCACGGGTCCCGTGATCCTGGCCCCCGTGCACCGCAGCTTCATGGACTTCTTCGCCGTCTCCGAGGTGACGAAGCGCAAGATCTTCTACATGACCAAGGACGAGATGTGGAGAACGCCCCTGTTGGGCTCGTTCCTCGACGCCGTGGGCGCGTTCCCGGTGCACCGCGAGGGCGCCGATCGGCTGGCGCTCGACCGCGCCCAGGACGTGCTCGAACGCGGCGACGTGCTCATCCTCTTCCCCGAGGGGACGCGCCGCGCCGGTCCCGTGGTGCAGGACCTGCACGAGGGGGCGGCCTTCCTCGCGGCGCGCACGGGGGCGGTCATCGTCCCCATCGGTGTCGGCGGCACGGCCCAGGCCATGCCCAAAGGATCGAAGTTCGTCCGGCCCGTGAAGGTCCACCTCGTAGTGGGCGCGCCGCTCGCCGCCCCGGAGCGCTCGGCACGCGGGCGCGTGCCGCGCACCCAGGTCCACGCCCTCACCGAGCAGCTGCGCACCGACCTGCAGGCGCTCTACGACACCGCCGAGGGGCGCGCCGCCCGCCCCGGCGGGCGGGCGGGCGCGCCCGGCGGTTAGCCGTCCGCCGCCTGCGCCTGCACGTCGACGGCCACGAGACTCGAGCCGCTGGCGTTGGCGGCCACCTCGACGTCCTCGCCGGCCACCAGGGCCCCGCCCCCGTCGTTCTCGATGGATGCGCCCACGAGCGAGATGTCGAGCGAGGTCGGGTCACCGTTGGCGTCGAGCCACGCCTGCGCGGCGTCGTTGACGTCGTTGTAGGTGATGTTCATCGTGGTCGACCCGTCGGTGGTGTTGACCGTGCCCTGGAGCTCGAGGGTGGCATCGCTCACGTTGCCCCCCTGGCAGTCCGCGTTCTCCTGGTCGTCCTGACCGGCACCGACCACGGTGACCTGCGCGCTGCCGGTGCCGCAGTTGATGGTGTCGCTGCCGGAGCTCGCGTCGATGACGTCGCTGCCGCTCGACCCGGCGTCGAGCGTGTCGTCACCGGTGCCGCCGATGAGCGTGTCCTGGCTGCTCGGGCTGGACGACGCGATCAGCTTGTCCTTGCCGGGACCGGCGATCAGGGTCACCGCACCGGGGCCGACGGCACGGAGCACGTCGTTGCCGGAGACGCCGCACACGACGGCACCGGCGCGGCCGACGACCTTGCGGTGGTGCTTGGTGGCGACCACCGTGCAGACGTGCCCGTGCATGACGACGGGCTTCGCCGGCTTGCTCCTGGCCAGGGCGGCGGGTGCGCCCACGCCCAACGACCCTGCGACCGCCAGCGACGCCACCCCCACCGCGACGCGCCAACCCGACCTGATCCCGATGCCCTGCATGACGACCCCCTCGACGCTCGTTGTAACCCCGTACCCGTCGCCGTCTCCCCGCCGTGCGGCCGCCCTCGCCGCCGTTGAGCAGGCAGCGGCATCGTCACCCGGGAACGGGGACCCGTCAAGCACCGGCGCGGTGCATGAGAGCTTTCTCATACCCGTCTTCGACAACCACGGCGCGACGTGTGTCCGCCGGCACGCTCCGTGCCGGTGGCGGCGGCCTCGATGGTGACTGCGCGTGCTATTCCTCAATTTTGGGACGCGGCAGCCAGAGGACGCGGCAGCCAGAGGACGCGGCAGCCAGAGGACGCGGCAGCCAGAGGATGAAGGCGCCGCGCACCGTCGTCGAGCCCGCGCCGGGCCGAGGAAGTCGTTGTCCCGCGCCCTGGCACGGTTTACGATCGCCCTGACGCCGTGCGCCGGTGACCGCCGGCGGAAGGAGGGGGGCAATGGCTCGCAGGATGCTGGTGGGCGCGATCGTGGCGGCGGTGGTCTCCGTGGGCCTGAGCACCGCCGCACACGCCTCGACGACGATCGCGCTGCTCCTCCCGCAGTCGACGGCGTTCACCGTGCTCGGGCACTCCTGCGGCGGCATCCAGGAGCAGTCGCTGGCGACCGGGTTCGACGCCGTCAGCGGCGACCCGACGGGCGACGTCTACCTGCAGACGCGCTGCGGCGGCAGCGGGCGCGGCGGCGGGTACACCGTCACCACCTACGCCGCCTGGGTGTCGGCGTCGTGGGACTTCACCGGCGCGGTGAGCACCGAGGCCACGCTGGCGAGCGCGCCGGGGACGATCGACCCGACCTTCACCGCCTTCGACGCCAACGGTAACGAGGTCTCCACCGTGTTGAACGCCGTGAACGTCCTGCCGCCCAACTGCACCGTCGGCGACACCACCTACTGTTCCTACCGGGCGTACCTCACCGTCGTGCAGGCGCCCCCCGGCCCGGTGCCCTGCGGGGCGGGCACCTTCAGCGCCACCGGGAACGCGCCGTGCACGGCCGCGCCACCGGGGACGTTCGTGACCGGCACGGGCGCCACCGCGCCGACGCCGTGCCCCGCCGGCTCCTACCAGCCGAACTCGAGCGCCACCGCGTGCCTCCCCGCACCGGTGGGGACGTTCGTGCCCGGTTCGGGGGCGACCTCGCCCACGCCCTGCCCCGTCGGCACCGGTCAGGAGCTGACTGGCCAGGCCTCCTGCGACCCGCTCGACTTCTACGTGGCCACCGTCACCGTCCCCGATGCCGCACCCGGCGTGCGCTTCAGCATGCCGCTCCACACCGTGGGGGCGTCGACGCGGGTGCGGTGGAGGCTCGTCGACGGGACGCTGCCCCGGGGCCTCCGGGTGCGCCCCACCGGCCTGGTGGCCGGCGTGCCGAACCGACGGGTGGCGGCACCCGGTGACTACGTCTTCACCGTGCAGGCCACGGCCAGGGCGGTCGGTGCCCAGCCCGCCCGGACGACCACACAGGTGCTGATCCTGACACTGTCGTAACGGGTGCCGGGGTGCGGGTGCTCCTGACACTGTCGTAAGGGGTGCCGGGTGCTGCGGGCGCCGGGCGCGCTCGAGCTCAGGCCTCGTGCCGGAAGAGGCGCCGGCGCATGGCCGGCCACCGGCCGAGCAGGACCAGCGCCAGTACCCCCAGCCCGGTGGCGGTCAGCCCTTCGGTGACCCGGTGGGGCCGGTACACGAAGCGGACCTCGGACGTGCCCGCCGGCACGCGCACGGCCTCGACGAGCCCGGCACGGCGCACCCGGGCCGACCGGGTCGGGCCCGTGGGTCGCATCGACGCGCCGGCGACGGGCGTCACCGTGGCCTGCCACCCCGTGGCGAACTGCTCCGACCGCACCAGCCGCGCCGGGCGCGTCGTGGTCACGCGGATCGATTCGTCGCCCCACGGCGTGCTCGACACCACGTGGGCGGTCGCCCCGGCCACACCCTCCACCCAGGCCCGCCCCGGCGCCGACGGCCGGTCGAACACGGTGAAGGGACCGATGGTCTTCACGAAGCGCCACTGGCCCGGCGCCACCAGGTCGCGCAGGGAACCGTCGACGCGGTAGGTGCCCTGGCCCTCGGTGCGCACCACGGCCGTGCCGACCGACAGCACCGGGGCAACCGTCGTGCCGGCGGTGCGCGCCTGCAGGACGATCCCGCTCGCCGCCATGGGGCGGGGCGCCTCGACCGTGGCGGAACCGGCGCCGCCCGCACCCGCCGACGCCTCGCCGATCCAGGTCGTGGAGCGGCCGTCGGGGGAGAGCAGGCCCACCCGCAGGCTCGGGCCCGCTCCCGGCGACACGCTCCGGACGGGCGCCGTCACCGCGGTGACCGACAGCACGGTGCCGAAGAACTGCGTGCGGGGCTGGGCCCCCACGGCGACGGCGGGGGCCGGCGCGGGCGCGTCGTCGTAGGCGTTCGCCGGCGTCGGGGGCGGCACCGTGCGGTCGGCGGGGGCGCCCGGCGTCGGGCCCACGGGCGGCAACGGCGTGGAGCCGTTGACCGCGCTCCCGGGTGCCGAGACGGGCGGGGTGACGAGGTGCACGAAGTACTGCGGCACCGAGGCCAGGACCCCGAGATCGAGGCGGGCGAAGGTGCCGTTGCCGAGCCCGGCGGCCGTCATGCTCAGCTGCCGGTGGGTGCCGGTGGCGCGGTCGTAGGTGGCGTCGACCACCGCGCCGTAACCCTGCACGCTCGGCAGCCCCCGGACGATGTTCAGGTCGGGCTCGCCCAGGCGGTCGGCCTCGAGCGGGTAGTAGCGGTCGGGGTCGAAGATGGCCACCCGGTGCAGGCCCCCGGCCGGCCCCGGGCCCTGGGCGACCACCACCGCCGCCAGAGCGTTCGCCCACGCGCTGTCGGACGACGTGGCGTCCTGGCGATTGGGGCCGCCCTGGACGAAGACGTTGAAGAACACGAGGTCGGCGAGCACGAGCAGCCCCAGCAGGCGGGGCATGAGGCGACGGAGCGGGGCGCGCCGCAGCACCAGGACCGCGGCGCCGATCGCCAGCGCGCTCGGCACGGTCAGCAGCGCCACCAGGGGGAGCAGGGACGACCGCGTCACCTGGCCGGGCACGTGGGCGAAATGCGGGAGCCACGTGCCACCGGCGAGCATCACGATCTGCAGGCCCACCAGCGCCGCCACGGGCACCAGTGGCAGCACGATGTCGGAGCGCCACCCGCCCGGGCCTGCCACCCGCTGCCACCACCGCCCGGTCGACACGGCCGCGGGGGTGGGGGTCGGGGCCAGGAGCATGTGGTCGACCCAGGTGGCGAAGAGCACGGCCAGGGCCAGGTCGACCTCGAGGATGTTGCGGGAGAGCAGGCGCTGGCGGTTGAACAGGGGAAGATGGAAGAACACGTGGCCGAGGGGGGTGAAGTCCCCCCACGTCAGGATGAGCCCGAGGGCCAGGATGCCGTACCAGATGCGCCACTGGCGGGCCTCGGGGTGGCGGCGGTGGCGCCGGGCCAGCAAGCCGACCAAGGCCATGACCGGCACGATGCCGATATAGCTCGACACCTCCGACAGGTTGTAGGTGGCGAAGAACGGCACCGAGAAGGCGTGGTTCGCCCCGAAGATGAACGGGTCGAGGCCGAGCAGGGTCAGCGACTTGTTCATGGAACCCGAGCCGAAATACCAGTAGTCGTGCACGGCGCGCTGGCTCTGCGACTGGATGAGCGCCCCGGGCACGAGCTGGGCGCCGGCGAGCAGGAGCCCGACGCCCACCCCGACGGCCGAGGCGACCACGAGGGCGATGCGCCGCCCCCGGTTGTGCACGATGAGCCACAGCGCGTAGACGGCGAGCACGACGCCGCCGTCGAGGATGGGCTCCGCCGCGCCGGAGAGGCCCATGAGCCCGATGGCGCCCGCCAGCAGCGCCACCCACGGCACGGCCGAGCGACCCTGGGGACGGTGCGCGATCCGGTCGAGCGCGGCGAAGGCCCACGGCAGCCAGGCGGCCGCCTGCACCACGTCGATGTGCAGCGCCTGCACCGCCATGAACCCGCCATAGGCGAACGACAGGGCACCGAGCCCCGCCGCCGTCCAGCTGCGCCCGAGCACGCGCAGCAGCAGCAGCATCCCGGCGGCGGCGGCCACCTCCACCACGGCCTGGTTCACCACCCAGGCCAGCACCCCGGGCAGCACGGCGAACAACCACGTCGTCGGGTAGGCGGCGCCGGCGTTGAACGCCGAGAGCAGGGGCGAACCGCTCCACAGGTAGGGGTCCCACAGCGGGAGGTGCCCGTGTCGCAGGTCGGTGCCCACGAGCACGCGCAGAGGGAAGTTCTGGATGAGGTTGTCCCCGACCAGCCACGTGACGCCGACCGCCGCCGGCACGCCGAACAGCGCGAAGGGCAGCGCCACGAACAGGGCCACCAGCCGGCGGACCGACCGCCGCGACGCGCCTGCGCCGCGCGCCGGGCGCGCCCGGCGCGCGTCCACGGAGCTCACCCGATCAGGCGCCCGACGACAACGATCAGCGGCGGTGCATGACGGGCCGGCGCACGCCGTCGAGGCGTCGGCGCTCACGCGCCCGGGCGCGCGTGAAGGGCGCGAGGAGCGAACCGGCCATCAGAAGGTCCGGGGCCGGGCGAAGACCCTGCGGACCGCCGGCTCGAAGTGCGACAGGGGCTCGGTCGGGTAATCGGGGTCGAAGCTCGCCTGGTCCCAGTCGTCGGCGAAGCGCTCGCCGAGGGCGAACCACTCCTCGCCCCGGTACTGCTCGCGGGCCTCGGGGTCCCCGCCGAAGTGGTGGTAGTAGTGCCGACCCTGGAAGTCCTGGTGGGTCCGGATCACGTGGAACACCTCGTCGCGCACGTAGGGGCGCAGGATCTCGGCGGCGATGCGCGGGTGGTTGGGGACCGACACGTACTTGCCGATGTCGTGGCACAGGGCGGCGACGACCATCTCCTCGTCCGCGCCGGCCTGCTCGGCCCTGGTGGCGGTCTGCAGCGAGTGCCGGAGCTGGTCGACGGCGAACCCGTCGGTGATGTCGCCGAGGGACCCGAGCATGCCCAGGACCTGGGTGGCCACCCGGGCCTGGCGCTCGGACGTGCGCGCCCCGATCTCCGCCCATTGCGCGGCGGTCGACTCGTCCATCCGGCGGAAGCTCCCGGTCGTGGTCATGGTGCCATTCTCGCGCCCCGGAGGCCGTCGGACGCGATTCGGCCCATGCGGCTCAGCTTCCTCACAGACACGGGCCCGCAGCCCGGGTCGGGTGGGACTGCCCGCGGTCGGGCGGGGTCGACGGGCGGCAGGGTCAGGCGGTGCCGACCGCCGCCGCGGCGACGGCGCCGGCACCGGCATCGGCGCTCTGACCGTCGACGCCGTGGCCGATCGGCGTCGCCTCGAGCGCACAGCACATGGGGACCGGGGCGGCGAGACGCGCCCGGGCGGGGGCACCGCGCCCGGCGCCGGGGTTGCGGATGAGGGCCCCCGCCAGCACACCCCCGAGCGCGGAGGCCGACCCGGCGAAGACCACGGCGTGGCGGAACCCGGCGGCGAACGCGGCGGGGTGCAGGTAGCTGTGGCCGGTCAGGCCCGACACCGCCGGCAGCAGGGCCACGGCGATCAAGCCGCCCGCCCGGGCCACGTCGTTGTTCACCGCCGAGGCCACCCCGGCCCGCTCCATGGGGGCCGACGACAACGCCGTCGAGGTGAGGGGCGCCACCGTGACGGCGAGGCCGACCGCCAGCACGAGCACACCGGGCAGGACCTCGGTGAGATAGTCGCCCCGGGCGTCGATCATGCGCAGGAGCACCAGGCCCGCGCCCACCACCACGGGCCCGACGGCCATCTGCAGCCGCGGCCCGATGCGCGCCGCCAGGGCACCCGAGCGCGCCGAGAAGACCAGCATCACGACGGTCAGGGGCAGCAGCGAGGTCCCGGCCTCGATCGGCGAGTAGTGCGACACCTGCTCGAGCTGCACCGGCAGAAGGAACAGCGCGCCGCCGAGGGCGGCGTAGACGACGAAGGTCACCGCATTGGTGGCGCTGAACTGCAAGGAGCGGAACACGCCGAGGGGGAGCATCGGATGCCGGGCGCGCCCCTCGCGCAGCACAAAGGCGACGAACCCGGCGGCCCCCCCGACGAGCGCGCCGAGCACTATCCCCGACGTCCACCCGCGCGCCGGCGCTTCGATGAGCCCCGCGGTCACCCCGACCAGCGACCCGGTCACCAGCGCGGCGCCGAGCACGTCGATACGGCCGGTGGCGCCGGGGTCACGCGTCTCGGGGACGTGCCGGGCGGCGATGGCCACCACCACGACGGCCAGGGGCAGGTTGATGAGGAAGATGAGCCGCCACGACACCGCCCCGATGAGGAACCCGCCCAGGAACGGGCCGATGGCGGTCCCCACACCACCGAGACCGGACCACGCCCCGATGGCGCGCGACCGGTCGTCGGGATCGAACGACGCCTGCAGGATGGCGAGCGACCCCGGGGTGAGCAGAGCGCCGCCGACGCCCTGCAGCGCCCTGGCCGCCACGAGGACCTCGGGGCTGCGAGCCGCCGAGCACACGAGCGACGCCAGCGCGAACCACACCACGCCCACGACGAAGACCCGTCGTCGTCCGTAGCGGTCGCCGAGGGCGCCGCCCACGAGCAGCAGGCCGGCCAGGGAGAGCAGGTACGCGCCCACCACCCACTGCAGGCTCGGCACCGCCATGTGGAAGTCGTGCCCGATGGCGGGGAGGGCGATTCCCACCACGGTGGAGTCGACGGCCGTCACGGCCGAGCCGAGCACCGCCGCCGTGAGCACCCACCGCCCCGGCGCGCTCGACAAGCGCAGCAGGGGGGCCGGCCCGGCGGTCACCCCGCCAGCCGGGCCAACACGTCGGCCGCCGAGACCTGGCGGTCGCCGGCGACGGCGCCGGGGTCGGTGTCCGCGCCGGGTGCGCCGGTGCCCGGGACGCCGGTGGCCGCCGGCGCGGCCAGGCCCACCGCCAGGGCGGCGCCCAACCCGCGCAGCAGGTCGCGCAGCTCCGGCGGCGGCGGGAAGTACTCGTCCTCGTCGGTGACGTGGACCTCCTCCACCCCCAGGCGGGGGGCCAGGCGGGCGACGACCGCCTCCACCAGCTCGTCGGGGGCCGAGGCCCCGGCGGTGACGCCGACGGTGCCCGACAGGTCCCCGGGGAGCTCGGCGGCCTCGTTGACCCGCAGGACCCGCGGGCATCCCGAGGCGGCGGCCACCTTCTCGAGAGCGCGCGTGTTGGACGAGTTGACCGACCCGATGACGACCACGACGTCGGCCCGCCCGGCGATGGCCTTCAGCGCCGCCTGGCGGTTCGTGGTGGCGAAGCACAGGTCCGAGCGGTTGGGCATCCACAGCCCGGGGAAGCGCTCCTTGGCCCGGCCCATGATGCCGGACCACTCGTCGTGGCTCAGGGTGGTCTGGGCCAGCAGGGCCACCGGCGCGCCCGGGCCGATCTCGGCGGCGGCCTCGTCCACGTCGTCGGGGGAGCGCACCAGCCGCACCGAGTCTGGCGCCACCGCCATGGTGCCCACGGCCTCCTCGTGGCCCTCGTGCCCGACGTAGAGGACGGTGTAGCCCTTGCCCGCCCGCACCTTCAGCTCGTGGTGGACCTTGGTGACGAGCGGGCACACGGCGTCGACCACCACGCGGCCGCGGTCACGGGCCGCCGTGACGACCTCGGGGGCCGAGCCGTGCGCCGACAGCATGAGGGGAGCGCCCGCCGGCACCTGGTCGACGTCGTCCACGAAGACGACGCCCCGGGCCCGGAACTGCTCGACGACGTGCCGGTTGTGCACGATCTCGTGGTAGCAGTAGACGGGCGGCTCGAAGACCCGGACCATCCACGCCAGGGCCTTGATCGCCTTCTCCACGCCGGCGCAGAAGCCGCGGGGTGACGCCAGCAGGACGCGCTCGACCGGCACGGATGCCAGGCTACCGGCCGGGGTCACCGGGGCTCCGCGGCAAGCGGGGCCGGGGCCGGCCGGTTCGGGCCCCGCCGCCCACCCGGTAGCCTGACGTGCATGTCGGTGCCCCGGGTGGTCTCGGTGGCGGCCGGGTCCCCGGCGCAGCTCGCCGGGCTCCGAGCAGGCGACGAGCTGCTCTCCATCGGCGGCCGCGCGCCACGCGACGTGATCGAGTACCGGCTCCTGGTGGACGAGACCGACCCCGAGCTGGAAGTGCGCCGCGGGCACGAGGAGCTCACCGTGCAGCTGGTCAAGGAGGCGGGCGCGGTGCCCGGGATCGAGGTGTCCTCGGCGGTCTTCGACCGGGTCCGCACGTGCGACAACCACTGCGAGTTCTGTTTCATCTACCAGCTGCCCAAGGGCATGCGCCGCAGCCTCTACCTGAAGGACGACGACTACCGGCTGTCCTTCCTCTACGGCAACTTCACGACCCTCACCCGGTTCACCGAGCTCGACCTCGAGCGCGTCCTCGGCGAGCGGCTGTCACCGCTCTTCGTGTCCATCCACTCCACCGACCCGGGGCTGCGGTCGCGCATGCTGCGCAACCCCCGCGGCGCCACCAGCCTCCGTTGGTTGCGGGCCCTGCTCGACGGGGGGATCGAGGTGCACGGGCAGGTGGTGGTGTGCCCGGGCGTCAACGACGGCGCCGCCCTCGAGACCACGCTCGCCGGGATCGTGGACGAGTACCCCGACCTCGCCACAGCGGCCTGCGTCCCCCTGGGGGTGAGCGACCACACCACCGAGCCGGCCATGCGCCCGCACACCGCGGCCGAGGCCGGCGCCGTGGTCGACGCCGTCGAGCAGTGGCAGGAGCGGTGCCTCGAGGTGCTGGGTCGGCGCCTCGTCTACGCCGCCGACGAGTACTACCTCCTCGCCGGGCGGCCGTTCCCCGAGGCCGCCGCCTACGACGGCTTCCCCCAGCACGAAAACGGGATCGGCATGGCCCGGGCCTTCGAATCCGCCTTCCATGGCGACGTGTCGGCCGCCCACGGCGTGCAGCCCGGCTTCTTCGCCTGGGTCGACGGCGCCCCCGCCGCCGGCTACCGGGCGCCGCGCAGCGGGGTGGGCGACGTGGCCGGGGGCGGCGTGGACGGGGGCGGCGCGGCGGTGGCAGGCCGCGCCGCACCGGCGGGCGCGGGGGTGGCCATCCTCACCGGCGAGTACGGCGCGGCCGTGCTGGCGCCGTTGCTGGGCGACCGACTCGGGCCGCGTGGTGCGGCGTCGGCCGACGGCCGCGTCCCGCTGCGGATCGTGCCCGTGCGCAACGAGTTCTTCGGCGGCAACATCGCCGTCACCGGCCTCATGACGGGCCGCGACCTCACCCGCGTGCTGACGACGCAGCCGCTTGGCGACCGCTACCTGCTCCCCGACGTGTGCCTGTCTGAGGGTCGCTTCCTCGACGGCACGACCGTGGCCGACCTGCCCCGGCCCGTGGAGGTGGTCCCGAGCGACGGCTCCTCGCTGCGGCTCGCCCTCGACGGCGCGCCGAGCGCCCCCGCGGCGGCACCCGGCGCCACGGTCTCCCCGGTCCTGGCCATCCGAGCGGCGCGGTGAGCGCCGTGGCCCCCGCCGGCAGCCCCCGGTCCGGCCCGTCCGCCCGGGGCGCGCTCCGTGCCCCGGGCGCGACGGCCCGTCCGCTGGTGGTGGTGGCCGGACGCCCGAACGTCGGGAAGTCGACGCTCGTGAACCGCTTCGTGGGCCGCCGGGCGGCGGTGGTCGAGGAGAAGCCCGGCGTCACCCGGGACCGCCTCGAGCTCGAGGCGGAGTGGAACGGGCGCGCCTTCGTCGTGGTCGACACGGGCGGGTGGCTCGGCCGGGGGGACGCTCTCGACGCCAAGGTCGCCGGGCAGGCCGAGCGGGCCGTGGCGGCCGCCGACCTCGTCCTGTTGGTGGTGGACACCGCCGTGGGGGTGACCACCGAGGACGAGGACGTGGCCCGGGTGCTCATGCGCGCCGGGCGGCCGGTGCTCGTGGTCGCCAACAAGGTGGACAACGAGCGGCGCGAGGCCGAGGCGTGGGAGTTCGTCTCCCTGGGCCTCGGCGAGCCCTGGACGGTGAGCGCACTGCACGGCCGGGGGACCGGCGACCTCCTCGACGAGGTCGTCCGGCGGCTCCCGCCCGAGGAGGACACCGGCACCGAGACCGGTGTCGCCGGGACCGCTGCCACCGGGACCGGCGGAGCATCCCTCGACGACGGGAACCCCGAGGCCACCCGGGTGGCCATCGTGGGACGCCCCAACGTGGGCAAGTCCACCCTCTTCAACCGGCTCCTGGGGGAGGAGCGCTCCGTCGTCCACGACCTCCCCGGTACCACCCGCGACGCCATCGACACCCAGCTCGACACCCCGGATGGCCCCATCCGCTTCATCGACACCGCCGGGATGCGGCGCCGGTCGCGCACCGAGGAGGGGACCGAGTACTACGCCATGGTCCGGGCCCTGCAGGCCCTCGACCGCGCCGACGTGGTGCTCCTCGTGATCGACGCCACCGACGGCGTGACCCACCAGGACCAACGCCTGGCCGAGCGCATCGGGGCCTCGGGGAGCCCGGTCGTGGTGGTGCTCAACAAATGGGAGCTCCTCGGCACCGACGACCGCCGCCAACGCGTGGAGGACGTCGAGGACCGGCTGGCCTTCCTGGGGGACTCGCCCATCGTGAAGGTGAGCGCGCAGACCGGCATGGGGGTGCACAAGATCCTCCCCGCCCTCGGGAAGGCCGTCGAGGCGTACCACCACCGGATCCCGACCGGGGAGCTCAACCGGGCCATCCGCTCCATCCAGGCGGACCACCCCGCCCCCGGGTCGCGCATCCGCTATGCCGTGCAGGGGGCGATCGACCCGCCCACCTTCACCCTCTTCGCCACCCGGCGCCTGCCGGCGCCCTACCTGCGCTACATCGAGCGCCGGCTGCGCGAGCACTTCGGCATCGGGCCCACACCCGTGAAGTTCCGCGTGCGGATCGGGTCATGAGCAGCACCGGGCCGGTACCGGAACGGGCCGATGGAGCCCGCGACACCCCCGGGGCCTGATCGTGCCCTGGTGCGACACCTGTGACCGCATGATCGAGGACGACGACCTCACCGACGACGGCGAGTGCCCCGAGTGCGGCGAGGATCTGGCGGGTCGCCGGCCGATCCCGTGGCACCTGAAGCTCATGATCGGCGTCACCGCCGTCTACCTGGGCTGGCGGGCGTTCCAGGGCATCACCTGGCTCCTCCATCACGCCTGACGGCGCAAGCCGTCTAGACTGCCGCGTTGCATCAACGGGCTGTGGCGCAGCTTGGTTAGCGCGCTTGACTGGGGGTCAAGAGGTCGCGAGTTCAAATCTCGCCAGCCCGACGCAAAGCCCCAGACCAGTGGGCGGGACTCTCAGGCTCGGCCGGGTTCCGCTCTCCTGCGTGCCGCGCCGCGGCCAAAGGCGGTTGATGCAGCGGGAAGGAACTGTACCGACCGGGGCCCGCCTGATCGAGGTGGACGGGCCCCTCGTTGCCAGCGGCAGCCGGCATCGGCACGGCCCATCCCCATTCCCGAAACGGCCCCTCGGCGGGCGCCCGGCAAGCCACGCCCCGTCAGGACCAAGCGTGAGTGTCGAAGGTCGCTTCAGCGGAGCCCACAACGTGCCGAAGACCGAGTCAACCGTCATTGACGGCGTTTCACGGGTGAGGAACCGAGGATTGGACCATGCCGGCTCTCGATGTCGTGGTAGGTCGTCAACCGATCTTCGACCGCGACCGTTCTGTGTTCGGCTATGAGCTGCTCTTCCGGACGCTTGGTGGTCCGACGGCGGCGGAATCTGCCGGTAGCCTCGGTGACCAGATGACGGCCGACGTGATCTTCAACTCGGTCAGCATCGGCCTCGATCGCCTGGTGGGAGACAAGACGCTCTTCTGCAACGCCAGCCGGGGGGTCCTCACCGGCGTGGTGCCGATCCTGCTCCCGCCTCGGCAAACCGTCGTTGAGATCGTCGAAACCGTGGTTGCGCATGAGGAAGTGCTCGCCGGATGCGCCCGCTTGCGCGATGAAGGTTTCACGCTAGCCCTCGATGACGTGACGAGTCTGGCGGACATAGAGCGGTTCGCAGATCTCGTGTCAATAGTGAAGATCGACCTTCGGGACACTGAACCGGCGGATCTTCCTCATCTCGTTGAGCACTGTCGGCGACTTGATGTAGCTCTGGTGGCGGAGAAGGTCGAAACCACCGACGAGTTCAACCATTGTGAAGCGTTGGGTTTCGACTATTTCCAGGGTTACCTTCTGGCGCGGCCCTCCGAAGTTGCCGGACGCGCCCTGGACCCCGGGCGTGTGGCGCAACTGCGTCTAGCAGCGCATCTTCTTGACCGTGAGTGCCCGATGGCGGAACTCGAAGACATCGTTCGGAGGGACCCGGCCATGACGCTTCAGCTGCTCCAGCTGGCGGGCATGGGGGCTGCCGGGGGGATGCGGAGGACCGTCCAGACCGTGCGAGAGGCGCTCGTTCTCGTCGGCTGGCGTCGGCTCCAGAGTTGGGTGTCGCTGCTGCTCATCGGTGGGAAGGGGCAGGCATCGGACGAGGAGCTCACGACGGCATTGACCCGGGCCCGCACGTGCGAGTTGGTGGCCGAGACCGTCGACCGGTCGCTGTCAGCGACGGCCTTCACCGCAGGGCTTCTCGCCAGCTTCGACGTTCTGCTCGGTGTTCCGCTCGAGGACATCTTGCGCGATCTTCCTCTTGACGACGGTCTCCGCCGGGCGATCCTGGACGCAGAGGGAACGCTGGGCCGGTTGGTGGCGGACGTGGCGGACTTCCAGGTTGGTCGATCCGAGGATGCCGTCCGGAGCGGGTTCGAGGACTCGACCCTGTCGTCGGCAGCGCTCAAAGGCCTCATGTGGGCGGTCGAGATGACCTCAACGTTGGCTGTCGCCAGTTGACGATGCGAGCGGGTGTCGCCCACCTCAACGCAACTGGCCTGATCCTGCTCCTCGTGCATCCCCACAGGTCCGGGGGTAGCGAGCTCGGCAGTCGTTCACACCGGTCCAGTTGGCGCGGCGTTCCAGTGGGCGACTCACAACGCTCCGTGAAACTCTCCCCATGGTTACGAATCCCGGCGCTGAAACGATCAGCAGTCGAAGGTGTCGGCATCGCTACCCCTAAGCACGTCGACGGCCTGGATTAGGGGGTCGTGACACGTCCGATGGTGTCGCTGCCGAAGTTCGTGAACCACAGGGCGCCGTCAGGGCCCGCCGTGATCGAAGTCGGGTCGTAGACGCCCGGGGCGGTATAGGTGGTGACGACTCCCGCAGTTGTGATCCGGCCGATCGATCCGATCTCATTTGGCAGAGAGGATGGAGAGTATGGGATGCCCTCGGTGAACCACACGGCTCCGTCAGAGCCAGCGGCAATACCTCCATCAATGCCACTTATGGGGTCGATGTTCGGCCCGCTATAGAAGTTGGTAAAGACACCGGCAGTCGTGATTCGCCCAATGGCACTGTTCCCGCTCGGGTAATAGGCGTCTATGAACCACAGGGCACCATCAGGCCCGACCGTGATGTCGTCGGGGTTGCCACCACTGGGGTCAGGATATGTTGTCACTACCCCTGTTGTCGTAATCCGTCCGATGAAACCAGTCGCCGGGTTGTAGTTCGCATGCGCGAACCACAGGTTGCCATCAGGCCCGACGATGAGGTTGGAGTCAGAACCGGCAAAACTCGGGATGACGTGAGTAGTGATGAGTCCAGCGGTCGTTATTCGCCCTACGTAGGAGGCCCCTCCACTTGCGGGAGGAAACGAGCCGAAGAACCACAGAGCCCCGTCGGGCCCGGCGGTGATGTCTGCCACACGACCATTGGTTGGATAGACCGTGACCGTCCCCGAAGTCGCAATACGCCCGATGGCATCGCTGATGTCGCTCGTGAACCACAGGGCGCCGTCTGGACCGGCCGTGATGCTCGTCGCGGAGTCGTCCCGCCCGCTGTACAAGGTGACCGCGCCCGAGGTGGTCATCCGTCCGATGGAGCCGTTGTTGACGAACCACAGGGCACCGTCGGAGCCACTGACGATGGCACTCGGGTCATAGACCCCACCGCAGTTGGGTCCGGTGCCGATCCGGTAGATGGCGATGGGGCCGCCCCCGGGGCCACATGGTGGACCCATCGTGATGGTTCCCGTGACCGTCGCTGACTTGAGGCCTCGGCGGCTTGCGCATGCCGAGGCCAGCGTGGGGGGAATGTTGAGGCTAACGCTTGCTGCGCCAACGAAGCTGCCCTTTCCGTTGGCTCCGACGCTGTTGTTGACCACATGGCTAGGTCGAAACGACGTGGGGACATGATCGTAAAAGCCGCGCCATGTGGCAATCCCCGTGATAGGTGCACCCGGCGCTGAAAGCGTGGCGCACCTCAAGGGGCTGTGCGCAAAGAATCCTCTGAAGTGCCCGTCGGTGACCTGCGCCAATGACAATGTGTACGCGGCGCCTCCCTCGGTGCAGCCGGAGAGCGACGCCGACATCCTGGACTGGTGGGAGCCACCGCCCGAATCTGTGATCGGTGGGGAAAACTTCACCGATGCCACAAATGTACAACCCACCGATGTTGCGGCCCAGTGCTTTGGGGCCGCTGAAGCGGGCGAGGGCGTCAGTCCGAGGAGTGGAACGCCAACTGCCAAGACAGCCATCAACCGGCCAATACCCATGCGGGGTCCGGTTGCAGACCTATTGCGCCATGGACGGAGCATGATCCCACCTCCGCACGCTCGTTCTGGCCGAACTGTAGTCACACGGACCGTCACATGCCTGGCCGTCAAATGTCTGGGTCGAGGAATGGGATGGATTACTTGGTCGATCCTGACCTCCAATGGCTCATCCGGTTCGTGCCAGCACCCCGACCTGGGGCCACCCTGAGCGATTACGGCGGCCCCCTTTAGCGATCCTGAGTGGCCTGGCTGGCACGGCCGCTCTGGAAGACCCACTTCAACGCCCGAGCCGTGAGATACCCTCGACGACATGAAGGTCGTGATCATGATCCCGTGCCTCAACGAGGAGCATACGCTTCCGCTGGTCCTCGAGACGATCCCGAAGAGGATCGAAGGCATCGATGAGATAGACGTGCTCATCATCGACGATGGGTCGACAGACAACACAGTCGCGGTCGCCAAGCGGCTTGGCGTGACTGAGTTCGTGCACCATCCCCAAAACCGTGGCCTCGCACACTCTCTGCGCGACGGGATTCAACGAGCGCTCGAATTGGGCGCGGACATCTTGGTCCTGACCGACGGTGACAATCAGTATCCACAAGAGCGCATCCCGGACCTGATTCGCCCCATCATGAAGGGAGAGGTGGACACGGTCATCGCCGATCGACAAGTTCAGACCATTGAGCACTTCTCTCCGATGAAGAAGTTCCTGCAGAGGTTCGGCACCGGGGTGATGAATCTGGCGGCGGGAACGCACCTGCCTGATGGAACCAGTGGCTTTCGGGCGTATTCCAAGGAAGCAGCGATCAAGCTCAACCTCATCGGGCGTTTCAACTTCGCGGCAGAGACGACGATCCAGGCGGCGAACAAGAGACTGGCGTTCGCGACCATCACGATCGAAACCAATCCCAAGACTCGTGAGTCACGGCTCTTCAAGTCATCCTGGGAACACGTGAGAAAGAGCATGGTTGCCATGCTCAACAGCTTCACGATGTACAGGCCGTACACGGTGTTCCTCGGCATCGGAGGAGCGTTTTTCATCCTCGGCATCATTCCGTTCGCTCACTATTTGTACCTGGTGCTCACGGTGAAGAATCCCAACGGGGCCCATCACCTACAATCGCTTGTCATCGGGGCGGTGCTGCTGAACGTGTCGTTTGTCTCCGTGACTCTGGGCATCGTCGCAAACCTCATTCGCATCAATCGATCGCTACTCGAAGATACCCTGGAAGTCATCAAGCGCGACCTTTACAAGTGATCGTTGGTACCGGTTGGTCGACGCGAAAGGACCCATGAATCGAACAACTCTCGGGCGACAACGTTTGTGCTACCGCTTCAGGAGATCACCAGGAGCGGCGCCGGTCGGTTCGCTCGAGTAGGACCCGCCGATGAGCGCGGGGGAGTGCTCGAGCTTACGCGAGCCACCACCTGAAGCTCGCTGGCCGCAGCGACACGCTCTTCTCCGACGACGCGCTTGACCGCATCCACCAGGCCTCCCGGGTCCTGCGCCGGGCGGTCGACAACCTCGCGCGCCAGTCGCTCGTCGCCGCGTTCGCGAACCGCGGCGCGTGCCGTCAGCAGTACGGCCCGAAGCCCGGGTCGACGTGGGCCTGACCGGGGGGCTGGGCCTGGCCGACCCGGGCTTCGGACGATCAGTTGCCGTGGACGCGCCCTGGAGGGCAGCGGTCGTGGCCCGCGACAGTGGCCGTGCGCTCCGCCGCTCCTACCACGGGGCGCTGAGCCCGCGGGTCTCAGGTGTTGCCTGCGGCCCGCGGGCTCAGCACCCGCACGTCGACCTACAGCGTGGCGTTCCCACCGAAGGCGACGGCGTCCAGCCCGGTGCCCGAGCAGGCCGACCCCAGGTTCGAGGCGGTGTCACGGCTGTCGAGGGTGGCCGTCCCCGTGGTCGTGGCGAAGGACCCGGCCACGGTGATGCCGCTGTAGGAGATCTCGACCTTCCCGTTGGCGAGCGTGGTGAGCGTCCCGGTGCTCGTGTCCGACAGGGTGGAGCCGGCGACCCTCGACGGAGGCGTCCACCGCACGCCGATGCCGCCGAGCGCCGGTGTC
>DATKSK010000068.1 GCA_035531755.1 Acidimicrobiales bacterium
CGAGGGCACGCCTCGGACGCAGGGCAAGCCCTGCCTGAAGGATCCCGGCAACCGACTGCGGCATCGAGCGCGGACCTCGAGGGTCACTCCCGACCCGGCCAGATGGGCATCGAGTACCTCCGAGATGCTCATCCCGGCAACGGGGTGACCGCCGGTGAGCCGCTCCCAGCCAATGAGTGCAAGGCCGTAGGCCACCGCGCCTTCGTCTCCTCCCCAGGAGCGCAAGAGCCGCTTCGGTGCGACGAGGCGATCAAGGCTGTGTTGACAGGCAAGGTGAACGACACTCCAACTCCCGCGACCGAGCTCCCCGACGACCGTGAAGTCGCCTGAACCCCACCGGCTGGAGGGCGCGCTGTCCACGGGGCGGCAGGAGGACCCGATGCCCAGGTGCGCCACCCGCCGCCGCGCTCGCACTGTCGGCGAGCCTCACGTGCTGTCGGCGCGACCGGTGGCCTCCCGCTGGGGGCTTGTTGCGGTAGCAAGGATCGGAGCGGTGCGTGGCGGACACGGCCGCCGTTGGCGTCTCGCGCTCGCCGGCTGGGAGTCTCGATTGTGGCGAAGGACCCTGTTTGCGCGCCGGGAAGCGGCATACCGTGTGCTCGAGAGCTGGTGATGCCGGCCGCACGAGGAGGCGCATGCCATGCGAGCTGCCGTCGGGGACAAGATCGTGGTACGAGGTCACCGAGTCGGAGAGCACGACCGCGACGCCATCATTCTCGCCGTCGAAGGGCCCGACGGGAGTCCACCGTATCGGGTGCGGTGGGACGACGACGGGCATGAAGGGATCTTCTTTCCGGGGGCTGATGCCGTCGTCGAGCACTATCCGGTTGCGTGATCCCGCGGGGTCGCCGGCCCGATCAAGGAGGCCGACCATGTCGGTGGCCGCATACATACTCATCCAGACCGAGGTCGGCAAGACGCACGTCGCCCAACAAGCCGCTGCGATCGAGGGCGTCACCTCGGCCGAGAACGTGACGGGCCCGTACGACGTGATCGTTCGTGCCACGGCCGATTCGATGGACGACCTCGGTCGCCTCGTCGTCAGCCACATCCAGATCATCGAGGGCATCACGCGCACCGTCACCTGTCCCGTGGTGAATCTCTGACCCTTCCTGGAGACCGCCTCCGATCAGGCCCTTGCGGCCGCTGATGGTGAGCCCGCTCGGCGCACTGTGGAGCCGGCCTCACCGCCGCTCGGCCAGCGGACGGGCGCCCGATCGGTGGATCAGGTCGATGTCACCGCCGAGGTAGGAGGACACGACCCGTGGGTCGGACAGGACCTCGGACGGTCTGCCCCGCACGACAACCGTTCCGAGGTCCAGGGCGATGACGTCGTCCGACACCGCACTGATGAGCGGCATGTCGTGCTCGATGAGCACGATCGAGCAGTCCGTGGCGCGCTGGATGTCCTTCAGCAGGGGTCCGAGCGCCTCGGTCTCGCGCTGGGCGATGCCCGATGACGGCTCGTCGAGGAGCAGCACGGTGGGCCCGTGGGCGATGGTCATGGCCAGGTCGACCATCCGCCGCACCCCGGTGGAGAGCTCCGAGACGAACTTGTCCCTGTAGGCCTGGAGGCTCATCAGCTCGATCAGCTCCTCCACCCTGAGACCGACGGCGCGTTCCGACTCCTGGATGGCGGGCAGGTCCAGGAGGGCCGCCAGGTGGTCCCGGGTGGCGATGTGTCGCTCGAGCCCCAGCGCGATGTTCTCGGAGACGGTGAGGGACGGGAAGATGCGGGCGTCCTGGAAGGACCGCCCGAGTCCGGCCGCCGCTCGGCGGGCGGCTGACCATTCGCTGACCTCGACGCCCCCGAGCTCGATGTGACCGCCGTTGACCGGGAGAACCCCGGAGACGAGGTCCAGGATTGTCGTCTTGCCCGCACCGTTCGGGCCGATCAGCCCGAGCGTCTCACCCTGGCGCAGGTCGAAGCTCACGTCGTCGACCGCGGTGATCCCGCCGAATCGTCTGGTCAGCCCGCTGACGCGCAGGACCACCGGCCGGCCGGCCAGAGGGTCGGGGTCTCGATCGAGCGACGGCTCACCTCTGACCGTCACCGCCGTGGCAGTGGCGCCGGTGCCGTTGGCTCCTTCGAGGAAGACGGATCGCAGGAGGTCGCCCCGCGCCAGCAGCTCGGCGGCGGGACCCTGAAAGCGGACCTCGCCCTTCTCCATGAAGTAGGCACGCTCGGCGATCGTCAGGGCGACGTTCACGGACTGCTCGACCAGGATGATCGTGCAGCCTTCGGCGTGGATGGCGCGCACGATCCCGAGCAGCTGCTCTACGACGGTCGGTGCCAGGCCCAGAGAGAGCTCGTCGATGATGAGCAACCGTGGCTTCGCCACGAAGGCCATGCCGAGCCCGAGTTGCTGCTGCTCGCCGCCCGAGAGGTTCCCCGCCATCTGGTGCCAACGCTCCTTCAGGCGCGGGAACAGCTCCAGGACCCTCGCCGTCCGGGTGTGGATCTCGTCGGCTTCCTCCTTGGCGAACAGCCACGCGGCGGCCTTGAAGTGCTCGGCGACGGTGAGCGTCGGGAACACGGCCTTGCCCCCGGGGACCTGCACGATCCCCAACCTCGCTCGGTCGACAGGATCTGCGTGGGTGATGTCGCGGCCGTCGAACACGATGGACCCGTCGATCGGGTCGACGAGGCCGGAGACCGCCTTCAACAGCGTGGACTTCCCGGCGCCGTTCGTACCGAGCAGGGCGACGATCTCACCCTGGCCGATCTCCATGTCGACCCCGAAGAGCACCCGGACCTTGTCGTAGGCCACGTGCACGCCCCGGCAGACGAGCAGCGGTGCGCGGTCCGAAGTAGGCGCGACGGCGGCTGGGGCGGGAGCGGATCCGGAGAACACCGGCGGCCGCTCCAGCCGCGGGGGAGCAGGAAGCGGGGGAGCGGAATTGGAGGCCACCGGCCGCCGCTCGAGCAGCGGGGGAGGTGGAGGGGCGTTGGCCGGCGACGGCTCGAGCAACGCCTGTGGGAGTCCCCGTCCCTCCGTGCCGGTGCCGGTGCCGGTGCCGGTCCTCGACCTGCGCCAGTTGCGGATGTCGAGGAAGAGGCCGAACAGCAAGACGGCCCCCGCGAGCGAGAACGCGAGGGCGATCACGGCGCGACCCGGCCGCCGTCGAGCAGGGATGCGTGCGGCGTTGCGTCGGAGGCGGCGGCGACCGGCTGCGGAGCCGCTCCGACCACCGACGCCTCGAACCCCGGCGGCGCCGGCGCGGCGACGCGCCCGGGTGCCGGGCCCAGGTCAGCCACCAGCGACGGCACCACCAGGCCCCGGCGGGTGGCGACCCGCCGCAGCCAGTCGTCGCGCAGCCGCATGCCGCCCTCGGCGGACCCGCCCGGGTAGAAGGACGAGTTGATCAGCAGCAGCGGCCCGGTCAGCAGCAGCGGCATCACTGATTCGATCGTCGTCGAGTGGAACAGATCGTAGATCCGCGGCCCGAAGACCACCGACACCTCGAGGACCATGACGCCGACGACCGCCCAGGACACCGAGCTGACTCCGGCGATGGCCACGGCGAGGAACAGGATGAGGCTGGCCTGGATGTCGTAGGTCCCCGGCACGACGTTCTGCTGGGCATAGTCGAAGAGCACCCCGGCAAGACCGGCGATCCCGCCCGAGACGGCGAACGCCGCCAACCGGGTGCGGGCCGGGTTGACGGCGAAAGCGGCGGCCGTTCGCTCGTTGTCGCGCAGCGCGATCAGCACCCGGCCGGACCGGTTCCGCCGGAAGGCGAAGGCGGCCAGCATGACCAGAGCCAGGAACACCAGACAGAGGTAGTAGTACGCCCGGTCCCCCGTCAGATCGATCCTCCCGTAGAGCAGGGGTCTGGAGAGGTGAGCCGCCAGGCCGGAGGGGAGGATGTGCCGGCCGATCCAGTAGTGCTCGTTGAGGAGGTAGTTCGGCACCGCGTAGCCGAAGGCGAGGGTCGTCACCGCCAGGTACAGCCCCTGGATGCGCAGGGAGGGGAGCCCGATGACCACTGCCGCCACGACTCCGGTGAGGATCCCGATCCCCAGGGCGGCGAAGAAGTCGATGTTGTGGTTCGCGATCAGCCCTCCGGCCACGCCGGCAGAGACACCCACCAGCCCGAACTGCCCCAGGCTGATCTGCCCGGCCCAACCCGTCAACACCACCAGGGACACGGCCACGATCCCGTACAGCGGGAGCAGGACGAGGTACGAGATGTTGGCGGTGCCGAGGAGGTAGGGAAGCGCGATCAGCAGGCCGGCGCCCGCGGCGGCGGTGCCCCACCGGGCGGCGGCGACCTCCGGGAGCCTGCGCAGCTCTGCGGGGATCGGCCGGAACTGCTTCACCGTCTGCCACCTCCCCTCGCCGGCGTCCAGCGCCCGGGCGGTGCGGCGAGGTTGGGTGAGCAGGGCGCCGAGGATGACGATCACCATGATCGACGAGGAGATGCTGTTGTCCCCGGAGCTGATGATGGTCGAGGTGATGAGCACACCGATGCCCATGCCGGCGGCGAGCGCCACCCCGAAGCGCTCCATCCGCGACACCACGGCGGCGGTGAGGGCGTAGAGCAGCGTGTCGAACCCCAGCGTGGCGTCGCTCGGCGTGCCGATGAGCGGCGCCTGCACGAAGATGGCCAGTGCGGCGAGGAGCCCGGCGAGCGCCCACGCCGCCATGCTCACCCGGCGCACCGGGATGCCGAGCAGCAGTGCCCGGTCGGCGTTCTCCGCCGAGGCGCGCAGGGCGATCCCGAGCCGCGTGTAACGCAGGAACCCCGCCAGCGCCAGGGTCACCACCCCCACCGTCACCAGGGCGGCGACCTCGTTCCCGCTCAGCAGCGGCTGGCCCCGGCTGTTGTGCCAGACCAGGTGCTCCCAGGGGGTGGGCACCGTCGACCCTTCGTTGGTCGCGTTCTGCCCGAACCACACCGGGATGAAGAACCCGAGGATGGCCAGGCTCTGGGCCACGCCGATCGTCATCACGGTCGCGATCAGCCTGGGGACGTCGTCGAAGCGGCGCATCACCAGGTCGGTCAGCACCCCGAAGAGCGGCCCGCCCACCAGGACGATCGGCAGCGCCAGCAGGTAGTTCACATGGTCCTGCAGGACGAGCGACAAGGCGATGATGGCCGGCACGGCCCCCACCGCGCCGGCCGCGAAGTTGATGATGCGCGACGTCCGGTAGATGAGCACGATGCCGACGCCGATGATCCCGTACAGAGATCCGAGGGCGAGCCCGGAGACGAAGTCGGGGGCCGACGTCGAGAAGATCAGCTCGATCGCGGCGACGAAGATCACGCCTGCTGCCAGCCATCGACCCACCTGCGCTGCTCGGCTCGGCCCTCGGACGGCCTCGGCCACGGAGCCGAGCGGTCGGGACAGCAGTGAGCTCCTCACGATGTGCGGACCTTCGGGATCGGCGGTGCCGACACCTTGGGATACTGGTTCGGCAGGAACCGCGAGCCCTCGATGCCGACGAAGGTGCCGGTCTTGCCGTTGTACGGCGAGGTGGCGTTCTTGGCCCAGTAGACGACCCGGGCGTCGATCGTCCAGTTGAAGCTGCCCCGGGAGAACCCGACCTCGGCCTGCCCGGTCGTGCCCCCGCCTATGGTGCCCAGCGACGGGGCCGCCGCCGCCATCCTCGCCGGTGTCAGATCGGGGCCGGTGTTCTCGATCAGGCTGGCCAGCATGTTCCAGCCCTCCCAGTCTCCCGTAGCCGCGTAGGCCTGCATCGGGAGGTTCGTGCCGCCGCCGAGCTGGTACACCTTCGGACCGGACTCCTTCTTCGCCGGAGCCAGACCCGAAACCGACGTGATGCCGAAGGCGGTGTCGAACTCGCAGCCGCTCTGCGGTGTCGGACATGCCAGTGATTGCTGGGTCGGCGTCGACTCGTAGGCTTGGGCGACGGCATCGACCCCCATGCCCTGCGCGTCGGCGAGGACGTTCTCGGGGTAATAGTTGTGCTGCTGCTCCCCGGAGTAGAGGAGCTCGGGAGCGACCGGGTCGCACAGGCAGAGCACATCCGTCGCGGGCTCGTTCGGCGTGTCCATGACGGAGATCCCGGCGTTGATCTGCTGCGCGGCCGTGCTGATGTCCTGGGAGTAGAAGTAGTGATGCCGGGCGACGCTGGCGCCGTCGCCGCAGTCACGGTTGAGCGCGGGAACGAGCACGTTGGTCACGGTGTCCTCGTTGTCCGGGTCGTTGGTGGAGATCACCCCGAGGACCCGCTTCTGACCGTTGAAGTTCTGGGCGGGGTTCTTGTTCTGCGCGAAGCTCACCACCCGGCTGGAATCTCTGCTCGTGAGCTGGTTGCACCAGAACTTGGCGAATCCCTGTTCGATGTGGGTAGAGCTCTCGCCCGGTGACCAGAAGTACGGGGCGTTCGCCTGGGCGAACGCGTCACTGAAACCCACGCCACCGAGGGCCACGGTGTGGTCCTGGGCGAGGCGGGCGTAGCACGCTGAGCAGAGTGTGGTCCCCCATGAGACGGCGTAGGGATGGACGGTCTGGACGATCGTGTCCATCTCGGCCAGTAGGCACGAGTAGTCCGGCGGCACGGTCTGGCAGCTGCCCCGGTAGGGCTCGATCTTCAGCTTCCGGCCCCACAGCACGTAGTGGGAGTTGACGAAGTTCTGGAAGGCCCGGTCCACCTGCTGGGTCTGCTCGTAGCTGACGTACAGCCCTTGCGCCTTCAGGATCGTGTCCACCACGGCGCCGGCGTCGGCGTAGTAGTCGACGACGGTGATCGTGTTGTTCGACACGCCCTGGTACGTGCTGCCGCCGTTGTCGTAGGAGCCGCCGACCCTCCCCGGGGTGCACGGTGGGGCGTAGTAGTCGATCGACGTCGGGAACTCCCGGCCCCCGACACAGTGCGACGTGTCGCCGGTTGCTCCCGTGGCCGTCCCGGAGAATCCGGCTGGGGCACCCCCCGACGTGACGCCGGCGCCACCCGAGGCGCTCTGGCTGGCGGAGGTCGAGGGGAAGATGCCGATGATCAGCGCCTGCGCCACGAGGACCACCCCGAGGGGCAGGTACCGCCGAACCAGGCTCCGGACCTTCACGGGCAGCACCTCCCCTCCGGCCGCTGCCCGGGCGCGAGCGCGGGATCGACAACAGCAGATGCCCCGGGCCCGGCACCGAGGCCGAGCCGCAACCGTCCCCCCATCCGTCCCACACCCCCTCGGTCCTGCCGATGCTACGCCCAGAGCGTGCGCTCTGCCCTGTCGGCAGCGGCCGTGAGAGCCTCGGCCGCCTCGGGCAGCCGGCCGATCGGTCGTTCCGCACCGGCTGCTCGCCCGTCGTCGGCCTCCCCGCCGGACCGGGTCGCCGCGGTGCCGACCAGGCCGGGGCTGACCGCATTGGCCCGACACGTGGCGACACAACGTCCAGGTAGCGTCGCCCTTCATCGGATCACCTCGGTGATCCCCCTCTGACCACCGGGTCCGGGCTGTCCCGGGCGGGCCGGTGTGGTCCCTCGCCCCTGCCACGGGGCCTCTGCGCTCATCGCACCCTGCCGGAGCTTCGTCCTGCGAGCTGCAAACCCTGACGTGCAGTCGCTGCGCCCGGGACCGGTCCGCTCGGCCTTGCCCGTGCTCTCCAGGTGCATCGCATCAGCACCACAGAGAAGGAATCGGACATGACCGCCAAGGACAACCATCTGCAACTCATCGCCCAGCTCGCGGAGGGGATCAGCAACCTCACGACATCCGACGAATGGCAGCGCTACCTCGACTTCCAGGGCCGCTTCCACCGCTACAGCTTCGGCAACGTGCTCCTCATCGCAGCCCAGTGCCACGAGGCGACACGGGTCGCAGGGTTCAATGCATGGCGCACGTTCAACCGCTTCGTCCGCAAGGGAGAGAAGGCCATCTGGATTCTCGCCCCCATGGTCTACAAGGACGCCGACGCCGAGGACGGCGAGGGTGGCCGGGTCATCCGGGGCTTCAAGTTCGTGTCCGTGTTCGACGTGGCCCAGACCGATGGCGACGAGCTGCCGTCCATCTGCAACCGGCTCGATGGCGACGACCCTGACGGGCTCTACGCCCAGCTCCTGACGGTCGCCCGGTCCATCGGTTTCACGGTCGAGGACCACGAGTTCGCCCGAAGCACGAACGGTGACTGCTGCCACAGCGAGCGCCGCATCCGGATCGAGATGACCAACTCACCTGCACAGCGGGTGAAGACCCTCTCCCACGAGATCGCTCACGCCCTGCTCCATGAGAAGTACGACGACCGAGCCCTCGCCGAGCTGGAGGCTGAGTCCACGGCATACGTGGTCTGCCACGCGTTCGGGCTTGACACGAGTGACTACTCGTTCGGGTACGTCGCAACGTGGGCCGGTGGCGGCGAGCAGGCCATCGCCGGGATCAAGGCATCCTGCGAACGGATCCAGAAGAGCGCTGCCACCATCCTGCGGGCGCTCGAGCCCGCAGCCGAGGAGCAGGCGGCATGGACCGCCGTCGTGCCATGACAGCTCGGCGCTCCCCGCGACGTCGGACGGGTTGGCTGCCTGGTCGGCCGGTCGTCTCCGACGCATCGGGTGCAAGTCACAACCGTGTCGTTCGCGCAGCCGAGTCGACCGGAAGGGCCGTCGAGGAAGCGGAAGAACCCTCTTGACACCGTTCGGGTTGCCGAGAAATATGTGGCTGCTGTGGTTTATGTGGTGAATGTTGTTCTTGTCGGCACGGAACCGGGAGGAGCGAGCACCACGAAGCTGCATGACCTGGGTCTTTCCTGACACCAAGGGGGATGTCTCATGGTGGAACGCCACTCGATCGGAAAGAGCTCGAGCCCCATTGCGTCCTGGATACAGCAGAACGTCATCGACGTCGCTCCACAGTGGATGCAGCTGCTTCGCAGCGCCCTCGCGAATGTCCGCACCCGTTGAGTCGCGCTCGTGGCCACCACGCTCACCCCGCCACCCGAGTCGATCTGGTGCATCGACACGGTCGCGGCCCTCGATCGGGACCGTTTCACCTCAGCGACAGCTCCGACATTCACACCTGAACCCGCGATCCGACTGCCCGGTCCAGACTGGCCGCCCGATCAGTGGGACTGAACCGCGACGACCCGGCGCGCGCCAGACGGCTCACCATGTCGCGGTACCGCTCGCGCCCCGACAGGGTCGACTACCCGGAGGCCTCCGGACCGTCCGGTCGTGACGGCGAGCGCTTCCTGTCGGGCGCCAGCGGGGCTTCCTCCCGGTGGAGCCGACCGGTCCGTAGGCTATCTCGACATGGCAATCGTCGGGATTTCGCACAAGGTTCGATCGATCCTCAGCCAGATGCACAGCTCGGGAGACGACCCGATCACAAGGGCGGCGCTCATGGACAAGCTCGCAGCCGAGGTTCTCGAGCTTGCTGAAGCGGTCGAGCGGCTCTCCATGCAGGTCGATGATCTCGCCGATGGTCGAGGTCGGTACGGCGGGGGCCCTCCCAGGAGCTAGCGGTCGCAGTGGGTCCTCCTGTCGGTGGGCCCCAGGACCCATAGACAGCCCGGCATCCCGGGCCTAGGTCACTGGCGTCCTGAAGCCCGGGTCGACGTGGCCTCCCGGGGGCGGACCGTTCCGACCCGGCCTTCAGCTTCAGGCCAGGGCAGGGAATGCCGATTCCTAGCCCCATGGTGATCGGGGCACGGGCGAGGCACCTGCCCGAAGCTCGCACACCGGCGCCCGCGAGCGTGCCCGACGGCTCCACGTCGCCTTCGGCCATGCGTGAGCAATGGCGCACCGCCACCCTGGATACCTGCGGTGACGGCTACACCGTCCTGCGCGCCGTGCGCGAGGACCAGGCGATCATCGATTGGACGATCGTCGATGCGAACGAGCTGGTGCGCGACCGGTGGCGCGGCGTTGGGGATGTCGTGGGTGTGGCCCTCAGCGTCTTGGAATCGGCGTCCGACAACTCCGCCATCAAGGACCTGTACTGCGCCGCCTTGGCCACAGGGGAGGGCCAAGAGACGGACATCGAACTGATCCTCCCGGAGGGCAGGGGTGGGCCGCGTCGGGTGATCGTCGTCCCCGTCGACGCCGACACGGTGACGGTCGTCACTCGCGACATCACCCGTGAGCGCTACTTCGAGTCGGCACTCCAGCAGTCGCGACGCGAACTGCGAGGACTTGCCCAGGCGGCCACTCGTCCGTCGGGTCCCGGTGATCCTCGAATCAGCGAGCCCCGCCTCCTCAGTCGCTCTGCTGCATTCTTGTTCGTCGGAGCCGGGGCCGTCGCTATCGCCAACACCCTCTTCTCATCGCTGCCCGGCGTCGACGTCCCGGCACTGCGGATGACCGGGGTCCTCTCCATCCTCACCGCGTTCTTGATGCCCTTGCTTCCCTGGTCCCGGCACCTTCGCGTCGTCGCCGCCAGCCTTGTCGGCGTTGCCATCGGGTACCTGGTCCTCAGTGACCAGGTCGATCACTACTCACACTCTCAGTCGGCGGTGGCGGTCTATCCGATCTTCTTCATCATGGTCGTCGCCTGGAGCGGCCTCATCCAGGTCCGGGGCGCCCCGACTCTCGCTGCGTGTGTGTCGGGACTGGCCCTGGGCGGCATCCTGGTCGAAGGAGGGCACGGGTCGATCGGCGTGCAGTGCGTCATCGTGACCATGCCGGCGGCGGCCGTTCTCGGTGAGGTCATGTCGTGGTCATCCACGCGCGTCTCCAATCTGGTCGGGCTCGAACTGGACCGACGGCTCCACGACCCGCTCACCGGATTGGCCAATCGTCAACTCTTCATCGAGCGAACCGAGCAAGCCCTCGCACGCGCCAGGCGCAGTGAGCATGCGCTGGCTGTGCTCTTCATGGATCTCGACCGGTTCAAGCAGGTCAACGACTCTCTCGGCCACGCCGCTGGTGACCAGCTCCTGATAGAGGCGGCGGATCGGCTCCGCGATCTGGTCCGCCAGAGCGATGATGTCGCACGCCTGGGCGGCGACGAGTTCGTGATCCTGTGCGAGGACCTCGACCACCAGGAGGGCGCCGTCGTCATCGCGGAGCGCGTGCTCCGCATGTTCGACGATTCCTTTCTCTTGGGTGAGCGCGACGTCTCGATACACGCCAGCATCGGGATCGCGTACTCCGATGACGGCGGCAAGACGGCTGAGGCCATCCTTCAGGATGCAGATGCGGCGATGTACCGGGCCAAGGATGCCGGCAGAGCCCGGTTCGAGTTCTTCGACGACACGATGCAACGCGAGATCGCGGCGCGGATCGAGCTCGAGACGTCACTGCGTCAGGCAGTCCCCCGTGGGGAGCTCAGGGTCTTCTATCAGCCGATCTTCGCGGCCACGTCTCGCGCCATCGTGGGCTTTGAGGCGCTCGTCCGATGGGCCCGACCAGGATTCGGGCTCGTCAGCCCAGGGTCGTTCATACCCGTGGCAGAAGAGACGGGAATGATCGTCGACATCGGCTCGTGGGTGCTCAACGAAGCATGTCGGCAGGCGGCAGCTTGGTCGGCACAATGGCCTGACCGTCGTCTTTGCATCGCCGTCAACATCTCGAGCCGGCAGGTCCTCAAGGGGGACATCGTGGACATCGTCCGCAACGCGCTCAGCGTCAGCGGACTGGACCCGACGCTACTCACCCTGGAGCTGACGGAGACGACGCTCATCGATGATGCCAGGAGTGTCCAAGCGATCCTTCTCGAATTGCGGGATCACGGCGTGAGCATTGCGCTCGACGACTTCGGGACGGGATATTCGTCCCTGACCTACCTGCATGCCTTTCCGATCGACGTCATCAAGATCGACGGGTCGTTCGTCCGCACGATCCAGACCGAGCGAGAAGCGGCGGCCATCGTGGCTGCTGTCATCTCGCTCGCCAGGAGCCTCGACATCACGGTCATCGCCGAGGGGATCGAGAGCCCCGAGCAACTCGCCGCCGTCGTCGGCCTCGACTGCGAGCTCCTTCAGGGATACCTGTTGTCGCACCCGAGGGCGGTGGAGGAGCTCCCGGGGTTGATCGAGGGCTTCTCGTTCGACGCCACGTGATCCGGGCGCCCCGTACGAACGGCCCATACGGACCGCGGGGTGCGTCGAAGCGTCGGTCGCGCGATGTCGTGCCCCGTGGTGGAGCGGATCCTCGAACCTGGGCTGAACCTCGCTACAGCTAGGCCCGCACCCTGCCCTTCGACAGGGGGACGCCACTGCGCACCTCCAAGAGGCGCGGGTCGACGAGGATGTCGAGCACCTCACCGATGGTGCGCGCTCGGCCGATCGTCTCGGGCAGGGGCAGGTGGGACTGGATGCGGTAGTGGTTGCGACGGCCGTCCTTCTCCTTCACGACATAGCCCGCCTGGACCAGTTCGGTGACCATGCCGTACGCACGGCGTTCGGTGACGCCCAGCGTGGTGGCGATGTCGCGCAGTCGCACCCTGGGATCGTGGGCGATGCAGATCAGGACCCGGGCGTGGTTCGTGAGGAAGCTCCAGTCCGCCATACGGTCTGAGGCTAGTCCAAATAATCCGGAAATGTATTGCTAGGTTTCAGTAGCCGGAGTAGGGTGGCACCCAGGCACCGGGGTCTGCATCGTCCGCCGGTTGCACGCCCGGTGTCTCGGGGGGCGGGCGTTCACGGGGTGCGGGGGGCATCCCCGTGAGCGCTCCGGTGTCAGATCTCGGGGGGGAGCCGGCCGTCTGCCCTGGTGATGGGGGCCGGGGACGTCCATCCCCCACCGGAAGGCTCGATGCGGGGAGGCAGGATGCGACAGACGTCATTGCCGGAGTGTCCGGGGACGGTCGTGGTTCATCGGGACCACACCGTGACCTGCACCCGCGACACCTGCCCGCGCGACCTGAGCAGAGGGACCTGGTTCAGCGTTCACGCGAGCTTCGTCCACTGCACGGAGTGGCTCGGCGGCGGCCCCGGCTGTCCTGACTGCGGGTTCGAGTCGTCGGAGACCGAGCACCTGTCGCCATCGCCACCACGATTCGCTCAGCACCTTCGACAGCGACTGTGGAGCGTTCACCCTCCGATCGTGGCGACCGACACTCTGAGTAATGGCACTCTGAGTAATGGCACTCTGACGGAGAGTGCCGTGCCCCGGGGGCCGGCAGTTGACGGCACGGTTCGAGGCGGTGCATTCTCATTCGGAACCACATTGGGTGATTCTTATGTACGTTGCGTGGCGCAGGGCGGACCACCGCGTCGGGGCACACCGTGAGGGAGGCTCACATGGCTCGGCACGTCTGGGTGGCATCACCCACCGGATCACCGGACCCCCCGGAGAACAGCGCGGCGGGTGCCGCGTCCAAGCCGACCGAGGGTGCAGGAGCGACGGGACGACGGTTCGGTCGCTCGAGGTCGCACACGAAGAAAGTCGCGCCGGCGGCCTCCGCGTCGACGACACTCCCGCCTCCGCCCGAAGGGGGAGGCATGATGGCCGCTCCCGACGATCCATCCCCGAGGAAGCGCTCCGGCCCTCGTTGAACGGGTCGTGTGGGCCGGTGGCGCCCCGACGCCACCCATCGACATACGCCGAGACGACTGGAGACAAGCCATGAGGGAGCGTCCCCTTCGCCGGTGTGTCGCCGGATCAGCGCTGTTGGCGGCCACCGCACTCCTCGCGGTCGGAGGGAGCACCACGGGCGCGGCGGCCTCGACCACCGGTCCGGGGACCGTCACGGTGTCGCCGACTGTGGTCACCCCTTCATCGAGCGGCCATGCTGTGCAACTCCGCTACACGGCGCCGGCCTCCGGGTTCCGCAACGGTGTGGTGAAAGTCACGGTCCCCCGCCGGTGGAGCCCTCCGCAGGTGGTGTCGACCTCGCACGCCGGCTATGTGACGACGACTGCCGGTTCGCTCCGTGTCATACACCGGAACATCCGCGTGACAGCCCTCACCCTGTGTGGTGGGTGCTCCCTCACCATCAGCTACGCCAAGGTGACCGCCCCGGCCACCCGCCAAGTGTCGATGTTCCTCACCAAGAGCGCCCCGTCCGTAGGGATGAGACTGCGACGACTCGCCGTACAGCCGGCGGTGACCGTCAGTCCTGCCACGCCGCCCCCACCGGGCCCGTATGTGTCGGACACCTTCGCCCGGGTGGTCACCAACGGCTGGGGAAGGGCTGACGTCGGGGGCGCCTACGCGGTGGAGAAGGGCAACACCGCCGACTTCTCGGTCGACGGCACGGGGGGACGTCTGGCGTTACGCAATGCCGTCTACACGAGCGCCGAGCACATCGTGGCGCTGCCGGCCACCGATGCACTGGACATCGGGGCGACGTTCGACGTGAGCTTCCTCGAGAACGTGAAGGCGCTCAACCCCCAGTACGGCGGGGTGCTGGCCGGGGTGATCGCCCGCTTCCACAATGTCAACGACCAGGGCAACGGGTACTACCGGATGCAGCTCGTGTGGAACGCCAACAACGGTCACCCGCAGCTGTTCCTCCGGGCCCAGGACGACAGTGGCAAGAGCCCGCCCGGGCACTTCAAGGTCGAGAAGAATCTCGGGATCGACCCCACGGTGGACTTCCCCAAGGGGGCCCCCTACACCTACCACGTGATGGTGCAGATCACCGGGTCGAATCCCACCAGCGTGGCCCTCAAGGCATGGAAGGTGGGCGCCACCGAGCCGACGGCTTGGCAGCTCACGGGTACCGATACGGGCGACTACGGCCCGCAATCGGCCGGACCCGTCGGAGTGCGCGCCAGCGCCGACCTGCAGAGCGCGGCGAGCTCCTTCCTACCGGTGACCTCGCACGTCAAGATCGAGAACCTGGTGGTGACCAAGCTCCCGTAGCCGGCCGGCCACATCTGCGCCGAGGCGCCGCCCGCCTGCGGTGGGCCGAGGGGCCGTCCTGTACGACCCGTGTACACGGTGCGAGGCTCACGTCGTCGCCCCGTTGTACATGTCGAGGAACTCGGCCAGGCCCGGCGGGTTGACGTTGGCCGCATGATCGACGACCACCTGTACCACGGCCGGCCGGCCCGAGGCGCTCGCCCGCTCGAGCGCAGGCACGATGTCGTCGGGCGCCTCCACCAGCTCCCCGTGGCAGCCGAGGCCCTGCGCCACGAGGTCGTAGCGCACGGCGGACGTGTGGACGCCGATGGTGCGGCCCACTTCGTCGAGCATCCCCTGCTCCTCCATCGCCCAGGCGTAGTCGCAGTTCACGACGGCCACCAGCGCCGAGTCGACGCGGGCGGCTGTCTCGAGCTCCTGCAGATTGAACCCGAAGGCCCCGTCCCCGCTGAAGAGGTACACGGGACGGTCGGGGCAGGCCAACTTGGCCCCGATGGCGTAGGGGAGACCGGTGCCCAGGTGTCCGAAGTGCCCCGTCCACAACAGCGACCGGGGTCGGGTCACCACCAGGGCCAGGTGGGCCCAGAGGGCGGAGTTCCCGCCGTCGAGGCACACCAGGGCATCTTCGGGCACGAACCGGGCGAACGCAGCCGCCAAGCGGGCGGGATGGACGGGCGACCCGGCGAGGCCGAGGCCGCTGTCGGCCATCATGGCCATGACACCCTGTGCTCCCGCGGCCCGCTGGCGCGCCCAACCGCCGTCGTTGCGGATGACCGACGCACCGACAGCTGTGGTCAGCGCGCGCAGGCTCTGGCGGGCGTCGCCCACCAGGGCGACGTCGACCGGTCGGTTCACCCCGATAACCAACGGGTCCCGATCGATATGGATGAGGCGTTGCGCCTCGGTCCCCGCCCAGGCCGGGAACCGGCCGTAGCCGACGACCTCTCCCATGCCGGTCCCGACGGCGACGACGACATCGGCCTCGAGCATCACCGGTGACAGCAGGGCGTTGGCCATGCCCACGGCGTGGGGGTGTCGCTCGGACAGCGCCCCCCGAGCCCCTGGCGTGGTGCACACGGCCGCCCCGGTCACCTCGGCGAAGCGGGCCAGCTCCCCGGACGCCTCGGCGACGTGGATGCCGTTGCCGGCCAGCACGAGCGGCCGGGCCGCAGCCGCGAGCAGCGCGGCGGCCTGCTCGACAGCATGCGGGTCCGGGGCGCCGACGGCGGCCCGGTACCGCGCCGGAACGTGCACGGGGTTGGCGTCCTCCTCGACCTCGTCGCGCAGCAGCTCGGGGGCGAGCTCCAGATACACGGGCCCGGGCCGGCCTCCGAGGGCGTGGCGGAACGCCTCCCGCAGGTATTCGGGTATGCGCCTCGTCTCGGGGACCGCCGCCGCGAACTTGGTGACCGGGCGGAACAGGTCCAGCTGCGGGGTGTACTGAAAGCGGTTGCGGCGGATGGCCTGGTCCACCCGGGCGCTGCGCTGGGTGCCGATGACCACCACGGGGACCCCTTCGATCCAGGCGGTCACCACGCCGGGGACCAGGTTGGCGACGCCGGGGCCCATGCCGCCGACCACGACGGCGGGGACCCCCGTGGCCCGGGCCCAGGCGTCGGCCATGTGGACCTGGGCGCTCTCGTGGCGGCCCGCCACCACGAGCATCCCGGCCGCCTCGGCCTCGATCGACAGGGGGGTGAAGGAGATGTCGGTGATGGCGAACACCGCACCCACGCCCTCGACCTGCAGCGAGCGGACCAGCAATTCGGCGCCGTTGACCATCGCCATGTCCGGACCTCCTCCAACCCGGCGGCCCCGCCCCCGGCCGCCATGGCCGGTGCCTCGACCGGCTCCTCCTCGCAGTCTCGGGGACGCCGGAGCGCCCGGCCAGGGTCCAAAGCCCCGGGGTGGGCCCGTGGCGCCGCCGTGGGCGCCGACGCTTGGGACGAATGGCCCTATGCGGTCCACGGCCTCGCGAACGATGCTCGTACCCGAGCCAGGGAGGCACAGACCATGGGTGGTTCACCGTCGATCGCGCCGCTGTACCCCGACCCGCCCTACGAGTACCGCCGGGCCCGCATGGTCACGTGTCTCCTCGACGGCGCCGCCCCCCGCGACGTGCTTCCGGCCGGCCTTCAGCTCCCCGAGACACCGTCCCGGGCCGTGGTGTTCGCCGACTACCCCGACACGACCATCGGCCCGTACCGCGAAGTCGTGGTGCTGGCCGGCGCCGATCGGAACGGGGCGCCGGGCATGTTCTGCCCGCTCATCTACGTCGACTCGGATGCGGCGCTGTGCGCCGGTCGGGAGATCTGGGGCTTCCCGAAGAAGCTGGCCCACATCCACATCGAACAGGACGGGGACGCCGTGAGCGCCCGGTTGGTGCGCGACGGCGTCGAGCTGCTGGCGCTCAGGGGGACCGTCGAGGAACAGGTCGACCCGGCTGCCGTGGCGGCGCTCGGAGCGCTCCCCCTCTACAATCGCAAGCTGATCCCGGGCGTCGCCGCCAAGGAGCCGGACGTCGATCGTCTCACCCGGGTCCTCCTCGACATCGTGCCCCACGAGGCCGCCACCGGGACCGGCGTGCTGCAGGCTGCGGGCGAAGCGGCGGCTGTCGTCGGTGACCTCGCCACCGTCACCGTGCTCGCCGCCGTGGTCGACAGCGTCCTCCCCGCCGGCGACGACCTGCGCTGATCCCCGGCCCCCGTCCCGCCGCCGACACGGTGGTCACGGGCCGGCACGCCGGGACGCGTCCGTCACGGTGCGTCGAGCGGGTACTGCTCGAGGATCGAACGGGCCGCCTGCAGGCCCAGGAACTCGTTGACCCCGTCCTCGATCAACGACGCCCGGGCGTCGCGCACGTACTTCTCGAGGGGAAGCTCCCTCGACAGGCCGATCCCCCCGAGCACCTGCACGGCCTCGTTGGCCACCTGAAAGGCGCTCTGCGTGCAGGTCACCTTCGAGGCGATCGAGTACGCCAGGTCCGGCGGGAAGGCCCGGCTGTTGTGGACGAGGGCGGCGCGCGACAGTGCCCGGGCCTGCTCGACGGCCGCGAACATGGCGAACAGCTTCCCCTGCACGAGCTGGTGCTCGGCGATCGGGCGGCCACCTTGGGTGCGGACCTTGGCGTAGGCCAGGGCCTCCTCCATCGCGGCGCGCGCCAGGCCGGTGAAGATGGCGCCCATCCCGGCGTTGGCGAGGGACAGCACGCTGGCAAGCACGAGCGGGTACAGATCGGGGCCGACCAGCAGGTAGTCGGCGGGGATCCGGGCCCCGTCGAAGCGGATGCCCCCCTGGTTGAGGTCGCGCTGTCCCAGCTTGTCGAGCGCCGGGCCGCGCTCGATCCCGGGGCGGTCGAGCGGGACCATGGCCACCCCACCGCCGGCGGGCTCCGTCGGCGGCGCCACCGTGCAGAACAGCAGGGCGTGCGTGGCGATCGTGCCGTTGGACACCCATGCCGCCTTCTCGCCGGTGATGACCCACTCGTCCCCGTCGGCCACCGCCAGGCACGACCCGGCGGCCCGGGCCCGGGTGAAGGCGTCCGTGCTGACGTCGAGGGTGTCGGAGCCGTGAGAAGGCTCGGTGATGGCCCAACAGCCGACGTACCGAGCCTCGCGATCGGCCACGAACGGGGCCACGACCTCGTCGAGCAACCGGTGGTTGCCCGTCATGTCCGCCACCGTGGCGGTGAACTCGAAGGGCAGGGCGGCGACGCCCAGTCCGGCGGCGAGGCCGGCGCTGCCCCATCCGAGCTCCTCCAGGACGAGGTGGCGGGTGAGTCCGTCGAGCCCCGACCCGCCGTGGCCGGCGGCCAGTCCCGCCGTGTGGTTCCCGAGCTCGTACCACGAGCGAAAGACGTCCCACAACGGGGATCCCGCCGCCGCCACCTGGTCGGGTGCCATCCGGTCCAGGCGGGTGGCCGCCGGACGCAGGACCCCCGCCGCGAAGCCGTGGGTGGCGATCCGGATCTCGCACTGGTCGGGGGTGAGGTCGGGGTCGAGCTCGAGGTACATGGTCCTCACAGCGTGCCCCCTCGGCCACGCCCGACGTCAGGGGCCAAGGTCCCCATCGCGCCCGGCGCCGGTGGCGGCCGAGGCGCTGTGATCTCGGAAGGAGACCGACCGCGCCCGGACGGCCAGTTCCCGAATCGCCTCGACGAACCCCCTGCCGACCTCTCCGACGCACGGCACCAATTCGGGACACGCCATGATGCCGACATTCAGATGGTTGGCCTCGGAGAGCACGGTGAGGTTGAGGGCCGTGCCCTCCATCACCGGCCCCATGGGAAAGATGCCGGCGACCCGTGCCCCGGCGCAATACAGGTCGATCGGCGGCCCCGGCACGTTCGACACGATCAGGTTGAATACCGGCGGGTGCAACCGAGCGAGCTTCAATCCGCAGTACAGGCGGGCGGCCGTCTTGGCCACCGTCGGAGGCAGGAATCCCACCAGGTTCTCCAGCGACTGTGGCCCGAACGCCGAGTGCAGCGCTTTGGAGGCCACAGCCCGGGCATGGACGGCCTGGAGTCGTTCGACAGGGTCATCAGGTTCGAGGGGTAGGGGAACCATCATGGTGGAAACCCGGTTCCCGAGCTCCGTACCCCCGTTGTCAGGGCCTTCTGCTCGGACGTTCACGGGGACCGCCGCGATCAGCGGTCGAGCGACCGGGGCCTGACGGGCGGTGAAGTACGCGCGCAGGGCGGTTGCGGTGGCGGCCAGCACCACGTCGTTGATCGTGGTGCCGAACGCCCGGCGGATCTCCCGTACCTCGTCGAGGTCGACGCGCGTGAGACTGACCGACCGATTCGGGGTGATCGCGCCGTTCAGACTGGTGCGTGGCGCCGTCAGCGGTGCCGATGTTCCGGCGGCGCGTTGCTCCATCCATGTACGCGCCGTGTCGACCAGGCCCCCCGCCGTCTGGGCCATGGCGCGCGGCGCTTCCCAGAGAGACCGGGGGAGCGACATCACGGAGCGGGCCGCCAACAGCGGCGGAGAGGGGATCTTGTCCGGCCGCCACGGTGTCGGTTCCGGTGGGACCTCGCCGACGGCAGGCGTCAGATCGAACAATGACGCCATGAGGTCGCCTCCGGCCCCTCCATCCATCATGGAGTGATGCAGCTTCGTGACGAGTGCGACCGTGCGGTCGTCGAGGCCTTCGACCACCCACATCTCCCAGAGGGGCCGGCGGCGGTCGAGGGGCCGGCCGGCCACGTCGCCGACGAACCGCTCGAGGTCGGTCCAGGTGACCGGCGTGCCGAGCGGCGCACGGCTGACGTGATCCGACAGCTCGAAGTCCGGGTCCTCTATCCACACCGGGTGGCCGGTGCCCCCGGGCGGAACGACGACGCGGCGGCGGAGCGGCGCGATGAGGTGGATCCGCTGTGCCAGCGCGGTCCGGATGCCCTCGACGTCGATCCCGTGGGGAAGGCCCGATCCGTCGAGCACCAGCACGCCGACGACGTGCATGTGCATCGTCGGTGTCTCGAAGTAGAGAAACGCAGCATCCATGCCTGTCATCTGTTGCATGCGACGGCTCCTTCGGGCAGCCTCCCACCCCCGCAACGTCCACCCACCGCCATCTGTGGATCCATCACCGCAGCATCAGCCCTGCCCCACGAGGTCAGTAGGGACCAAGGTCCCGACTTTCCACAGGCCATGACCCCGGTCCACGCGGCGGTCGCCGGTCGTGGACGAGATCAGGAGGACCGGTCATGACCTTCCGGGCGCCGGTACCGGCAGGCCGGGTCGTCGGCGAGCGGGTCGCCGGTGGCGGCGTACGCACGCGCTCTCGACCCTCCGCACTCGTCGGCGTACTCGCAGCGCCCACACCGTCCGGGGAACCGGGCGCTCCTGATCGCCTGCAGTGTCGGATCGTCGCGGTAGATGTCCAGGACCTTCCTGTCGCGCACGGACCCGAGCGCCAGGGGCAGGAAGCCGGCCGGGTACACCCCACCGTCGTGGCCCACGAACACGATGCCCTTGCCGTCACGTGTCGCCACCGTCGGGGCGAGCACCGGGGACCTCGGCTCGCCCATGTGCGCCCGCAGGCGCCCCCGCAGCTCCCGGTAGAGCGGCCCGAGCCCGAACGCGAGTGCGGGGTCGAGACCCGGGTCGGCTCGCTTCGAGCGCAGGTCGCGGACCCGGCGGAAGAAGGGCGCCTCCACCGTCCGCACCGTCATCCCGTACTGGGCGGCGTCGACGAGGAAGTGACAGACGTCCTCGTACTCGTCGCCCTCGATCTCGGCGACCTGGTGCCCCCGTCCGACACCGATGAGGAAGAAGACCTCCCAGGTCTTCACGTCGAGGCCGATCAGCAGCGCCGCCATGTCGGCGAGCTCCCCGACGTTCTGGGCCATGACCGCCGAATTGACCTGGACGGCGAAGCCGCACTGCTGGAGCAGGCCGATGGCGCTGATGGTCGCAGCGAAGTGGCCCGGCACCTGTCGGACCCGTTCGTGGGTCCCGGCGACGGCCCCGTCCAGGCTGAGCGAGGCACTGCGCACGCCGTTGGCGCGCAACATCGAGAGCACCCCCGCGTTCAGGCTGGGAGAGACCGATGGCGAGATCGCGACCGGCACGGCCACGCTCTTGGCGTACGCGGTCAGCTCTCCGAGGTCCCGGCGCTGCAGGCAGTCACCACCGGTCAGGATCAGCACGGGGGTGGGCCGCGGGGCCGCGGCGAGCTCGTCGATGACGGCCATGGCCTCTTCGGTGCTGAGCTCGTCGGGCGCGGGGTGGCACTGGGCGGTGGCGCGGCAGTGCACGCACGCCAGGGGGCAGGCCTTGGTGGTCTCCCAGAAGACCAGGCGCGGCACCCGGTCAAGGTCCATGACCCGGCGGCGGCCCGTGACGCTCTCCTCCCCGGGAACGACGTCCCTGGTCGCGACGGCCCCAAGAACGACGTCCCTGGTCGCGACACCCAGACTGCCTGTGGTCATGGCCCTCCGTCCGCACCGGATCTCCACCAGACTCCGCGTCTCGGAGGAGGGTTCATAGGGCAGAAGGTCCCAACACTCGTGTGGGTCCCACCGCGAACGACGGTCTGCTAGAGCCAACCCGCGAGCGCGAGACAGACGCCCAGTACCACATCGATGCCCGCCACCGTCCCCACGACAGCCATCTGCCGGCGGTGATCCTGTCCCATGTCGAAGACCCACGCCGCCATCGCATAGAACGTCATGTACCCGAAGATCACGATGAGTGGGACGAACGGAACATTCCAGAACCAGTACTCCCAGTGGAAGTAGCCGGTGGCGTGAAGGAGGATCTCGACCGCCACGGACAGGCACGAGAAGCCGAACACGAACACCCAACGGTTGGGAATGCCCAGCACACGCAGCTTGGGGTCAGGAGGAAGCATCTTCACGAACACGACACCGGCAATCAGGAAGAAGAGCGTGAGCTCGATGGTGAGCCCGATGAGGATGAGGTAGCTGGTGTGACCGGTCACGGTCCACAGCGCGGCACGGTCGGAGATGTGGAGCACAGCGGAGTTGGCCAGCTCGTTGAACCAATCCATGCACCAGAGCGACAATCCCGCCAGGACGATGTCCCATCGTCGGCGCTCGACCTCCACTGCATAGACGTAGAACACCATGGCGAGCAGGAAGACCGTCGACCATTGGAAGGCCACGGGATCGCGGAGCATCTGCTCGGCTTGCCGGGTGAACCAGGTGATCGCGCCCAGAGGCACCGGCATTCCCCAGGATGCTAGATCTCCCGACCCTGGTGGCGTCGTCATCAGGAAGCGGCTCGGGCCGATGGCGCACGCCGTCGGGTGCGGGAACGGGTGTGCCAGCGGAACACCTGACTCTGGAAGCAGTCCGTGCGAGCGATCAGGCGGCTACCGGCCGAGGGGCACCGTGCCCGCGTCGACCGGCCGGTGGCTAGGGTTCCCCCTGCCGGGTGAGGGGCGAGAGCACGAGGACGACGCCAGCATGGAGAACGACAGGCGACCGGGGGAGGACGCCGCGCAGGCCGACCACATCCATTTCCGCGTGGACCCACGCACCACACTGGCCGTGCTGACCGGTCACCGGCGGCGCTTCGGGTCCACGGTGGCCACGCTCACCGTCGACGAGCTGGCGGCACCGTCGCGCTGCCGGGGATGGACCGTGGCCGACGTCCTGCGCCACCTCGTCTGGGTCGATGCCACCATGGGGCGGCTGTGGGCCGGCGACGAATCCCCGGTGGAGGGCTTCGATCCCCGCACCACCCCCGACGAGTCGGTACGCGCCGACCGGGCTGTGCCCGACGAGGAGTTCCAGCGGCGCTACCTGTCGTCGACCGAGGCCATGATCGTCGAGCTGGAGTCGGCCGACGCGCCGGGTTTCGGCCGTCCCAGCCTGTCGCCTGCCGGCCGCGTGCCGTGGTGGATGAGCGTCATGCACCTCGGGTGGGATTCGACCGTTCACGAACGCGACGTGCTGGCGCCCTTGGGTCGCACCGTCGACGCGGTGCCCGGTGAAGCGCAGCTGTGCCTCGGCTACTCGCTCGTGCTGGCCTCGCTGTTCGACAGGAAGGGCCCGTTGAACGTGCGGATCGGGACGACTCGACTCCGGCGCGACGGCGGGCCCGTGACCGTGGAGGCGACGGACGCAGGCCCCGACCTGGAGGGTGCCGACGACGGCACCGTCGTGTTGACCGGTGATCCCGTGGCCACCGTCGATGCCCTGTGCGGGCGTGGTTCGCTGACCGACGCGCTCAGCGGAGATGCGGCTGTCATCGGTCGACTGGACGGGCTGGCCCGGTACTTCGCCGCCAGCGGCCAGTCCCCCGGACAAGTCGTGCGGGCACGCCGTCGGCGCTGAACACCACCACGAGGAGGAACCATGGCCAAGATCGTGTGCGTGCTCTACGAGGACCCCGTCGACGGCTATCCCGACAGCTACCCGCGTGACGGGCTGCCTGTGCTCCACGGCTACCCCGACGGCCAGACCCTGCCGAGCCCGCAGGCCGTCGACTTCACCCCGGGCGCCCTGCTGGGCAGCGTGTCGGGCGAGCTCGGGCTGCGACCCTTCCTGGAGGCCGCCGGGCACACCCTGGTGGTCACCGCGGACAAGGACAGTGCCGACTCGGTGTTCGACCGCGAGCTGCCCGACGCCGACGTGGTCATATCCCAGCCCTTCTGGCCCGCCTACCTGACCGCGCAGCGCATCGCCCGCGCCCCGAAGCTGAGGCTCGCCATCACCGCCGGGATCGGATCCGACCACGTCGACCTGCAGGCGGCCATCGACGCCGGCATCACCGTGGCCGAGGTGACCTACTGCAACAGCATCAGCGTGGCCGAGCACGTCGTCATGACGATCCTTTCGCTGGTCCGCAATTACATCCCGTCGTACCAGTGGGTGACCCGCGGCGGGTGGAACATCGCCGACTGCGTGAGCCGCTCCTACGACCTGGAGGGGATGACGGTGGGGACGGTCGCCGCCGGGCGCATCGGCACAGCCGTGCTGCGCCGCCTGAAGCCCTTCGGCGTCAACCTCTGCTACACCGACCGCCACCGGCTGCCCGAGGAGGTCGAGGCCGAGCTCGGCCTCACCTTCCACCCCTCGGCCCGCGACCTCGTCCCGCACTGCGATGTCGTCACCATCAACGCGCCTCTGCATCCGGAGACCGAGGGGCTCTTCGACGACGAGCTGATCGCATCGATGAAGCGTGGGGCGTACCTCGTCAACACGGCTCGGGCCAAGATCTGTGACCGCGACGCCGTGGTGCGGGCCCTCGAGAGCGGGCAGCTCGCCGGCTACGCCGGCGACGTGTGGTTCCCCCAGCCCGCCCCCGAGGACCACCCGTGGCGGACCATGCCCCATCACGGCATGACGCCGCACATCTCCGGATCGTCACTCTCCGCCCAGGCCCGCTACGCGGCGGGCACCCGCGAGATCCTGGAGTGCTGGTTCGCCGACCGGCCGATCCGCGACGAGTACCTCATCGTCGACGGCGGCCGGCTGGCGGGCACGGGCGCCCACTCCTACAGCCCCGGCAACGCCACCGGTGGGGCGGACGATGCCCAGCGCTTCCGGGCCTGAGTGACCCACCGCCCGGCCCCGGGCGCCAGGCGGACCGACCCGCGCTGCCCGCCCCGACCGTTCGAGGAGTGAGCGTGCCCGAGGTCGAGCTCGACGACGTCACGCTCGTGTACGAGGTCGTCGGCGACGGCAAGCCGCTCCTGCTCGTCGCCGGGTGCGGTCAGCCTGCGGCGGCATTCCACGTCGGCGTGGCTCCCGCACTCGCCCGGGCCGGCTACCAGGTCATCGTCTTCGACAATCGCGGTGTCGCGCCGAGCTCGATGCCACCGGCCCCGTATTCGGTCTCCCAGATGGCCGACGACGCCCTCGGCCTCCTCGACCACCTCGGCATCTCCGACCCGGCGCGGATCGCTGGACACTCGCTCGGCGGGTGGATCGCTGAGACCCTGATCATCGAGCACCCCGAGCGGGTCCGCGCCGCCGCCCTCATGGGGAGCGCCAATCGCCCCACCTCCTGGGAGAAAGCCGTCACGAGGCTCGAGCGCGACCTCGCGGCGTCAGCAGTGGCGCTCCCGCGGCTCTACTACGCGCTCGAGACCATCCGATACCTGCCGTACCACGATCTCCAGAACGACGACGTGATCGACCGATGGCTGGCGGTCGTCGGTGACATCGAGGAATGGCCGAACCCGGGACGGCTCGGTCAGTACGAAGCAGCCCTCGCCTGGTCGACCGACCCGGTCCGGACGACGGCGTGGCCTGCGATCACCGTTCCCTGTCTCGTGATGGCGTTCGAGTACGACATCGACTCACCGCCGGCCAGGGCCCGCGAGGCGGCCGCGGCGATCCCGGGCGCCGAATACGCGGAGATCGCCGGCGCCAGCCACCTCGGCTTCCTCACCCATGTCGGCCCCGTCGCCGAGGTCCTCGTCGACTACTTCGGCCGCCACTGATTCGCCCGCCACCGATTCGGCCGCCACCGAGCTGAGGCCCGTCGTCTTCCTCGACGTCGCCACCGGGACCGGGGGGCTCGGGGTGCGCGACCGGGACCGGGAGTTGTTCGGCCCGATCGGGTGATGAGACACTCGGAACGTGAAGGATGAGCGACGAGGCAACAGGACCGCCGGAGCGCCGCTCCGGGTTGCGTCGATCGCAGTGTTGGCGGCGGTGATCGCCGGTTGTTCGTCCACGACTACCCACAGGCCCTCGGTCAAGCACACGAAGTCCTCGGTGCCGACGGTCACGGGCGTGGCACCGACTTCGGGTCCGACGTCGGGGGACGACGACGTCACCATCACCGGCACCGGCTTCACCGGGGCCACCACGGTGACCTTCGGCACCGTGGCCGCCACCCGCTTCACCGTGGTGTCCGACACCAAGATGACCGCCGTCTCACCGGCACAGGCCGCCGGCACCCGGGACATCCTCGTGTCCACGACCGCGGGGACCAGCACGCCGACGGCGGTCGATCAGTTCACCTACAGGGCGCCGCTCCCGACGGTCACGGGCGTGGCGCCGGCCTCGGGCCCGGCGTCGGGGGGCACCACCGTCACCATCACCGGCGCCGGCTTCACCGGGACCACCAGGGTGGTCTTCGGCACCGTGGCCGCCACCAGCTTCACCGTGGTGTCCGACACCAGGGTCACCGCCGTCTCACCGGCACAGGCCGCCGGCATACGCAACATCGTCCTCTCCACGGCGGTGGGGACCAGCGCGCTCACGGCCGCCGACCATTTCACCTGCAGGGCGCCGCTCCCGACGGTCACCGGCGTGGCACCGGCCTCGGGCCCGGCGTCGGGGGGCACCACCGTCACCATCACCGGCACCGGCTTCACCGGGGCCACCAGGGTGGTCTTCGGCACCGTGGCCGCCACCAGCTTCACCGTGGTGTCCGACACCAGGATCACCGCCGTCTCACCGGCACAGGCCGCCAGCACACGCAACATCGTCGTCTCCACGGCGGTGGGGTCCAGCGCGCTCACGGCTGTCGATCATTTCGCCTACGGGCCGTAAGACGCTGATCCTGCGGTCCTCCGAGCAACGAGCCCGGTCGACGACCCGTCGGGGCCCTCGTGTTCCGGCTGGCGGGGTTCACCTTGTCCGCGCTCGACGAGGCCGCCGGGACGAACCCCGGGTTCACGTATCCGACGACGCCCACATCGGCGCGGACCAGCCCACGACGACGAGCTCAGGGACAGGTGCAATGACGTCGGCACGATTCGGGTGACGTCATTAGCCTCTCGCGGGGATGCGTGGAGGTGACAGAAGGATGGTGCCGGACATGGCTGGAGCCAAGAGGAAGGCCGTCAGAATCGTCGACCGGACCACCGTCAAGGAGGTGGGAGACAGGTTCGAGATCGAATGGCAGCTGAGCGCGACACCCGACCTCGAGTGGGCTGAGGTCTTTCAGTTGGCCACCCCGTCAGACCGCCAGGGCTCTCTCGATTGGGTCAAGGGTGGTGGCCCTGATGTGATGGGCGCTGTCGTTCGATGGTTCGTCCCCAGTGGGGAGATCGAGGGTGCCGAGGCCGAAGTGCAGCACCGTCTGTCGGTGGCGAACCAGAGGTTGGGATTGGAGTAAGAAGTCCAGGGTCGGGTGTGCGCCCCGACGTGGAGCATCGATCACCACGTGGACGCAGCCAGCGGCCGGCGCTGTTCTCCCGGCACGCTCCCCGACCACCGGACCGTTCAGGCTGTTGCCCGGCAGATGCCTGCCAGTACCTGCAGCGACGGGGCGAAGTACAGCCCCGCCCCGTCGGGCCGACTGAACTCGGTGAGCCGATCGTGAAGGCCGTCGCCGGTAGCGCCGAACATGGCGGCCAGCATCTTCGTGAACCGGCTGGGCTCTGCACTGAAGGCCGTGAAGTAGAGCCCCTGGGACGCCACATCGCCGAGGGGAGTGCTCCGGCGGTAGATCTCGAGCTCTTCGCCATCCTCCTCGATCACCACCCGACGGATGTGGGCGGTCGGAGGCTTCGACTCGCCGAGGTCGATGCTCAGGTCCTTGGTCCGCCCGAAGACGGCCTCCTGCTCGGGCACGGGCAGCGCCGAGAAGGCGCCCAGGTCATGCACCCAACGCATGGCGATCACGTAGCTCCCACCGGCGCCCACATCGCCGTCGGGTACCAGGGCCACCCCGGGTGCCTCCTCCACGGTCGGGTTCTCGGTGCCGTCGATGAAGCCGGTCATGTCGCGGCTGTCGCGGTAGACGAACGCAGGTTGCTGCCGCACCAACTGGGCCACCGGTGCCAGGGTGGCCGCCGCCAGGCGGGCGCCGTCGAGGACGACGTCAGGCCCGGTGCCGTGGAGCCAGATCCACACGTCGCGCTGCGCGCTCGGCACGGCCCCGCCCACGCCCTCGACGGGCTGGAACGGCGCCAGCTGTACGGGCACGGCGTCGGGGGCGAGGCGGCCGAGCGCCGTGGCCCCGAAGCCGATCACCAGGTTCAGTCCGCCCGCGGTGACCTGCGGCTCCCGCAAGGCGCCGAGTGCCGCCCGGATCTCGGGGAGTAGGACACCTGGCCGGAGATCGAGCTCCAGGTAGTGGTGCGAGCGGGTGCCCTGGGCGAAGATGCCTGGCTGCGCATACGTCACAGGGCTGCGGCCTCCTCTGGCAAACCGCCGCCGACGACGGCCGGGGTGGATGCCTGACGGTAACAGCAACCTCACATGCAGCCAGGGGCCACGCCATCGCCGCCCTGGTCACCCACGGCATCCTCCGCGAGCTACCGCCCAGAGCGGGCGGCCGCGGCCGCCCCGCCACGTGGTTTGCGGCCCACCCGCTCATCGACCTGGTCAGTCGCTGGGCCCGATAGCCGGGACCAGGCGCGGATCGGCCGTTCACCGCCCGTTCTCCCGCTCGTCGGCCCCGTCCGGTCTGGCGAGACGGAAGCTCGTCACTCGACGTCCGCGAGAGGCAGTGACTCGACGTCGACGCGCCCGACGGCGTGCACCGCCCCGCGATCGTCGACGACGACGGCGCCACAGCCGGCGTCCTCGACGAACGCCGTCCCCTGCGCTCCCGCCGCGCACAGCCCGGTGGCCAGCGCATCGGCCAGATCGAGCTGCGCGCCCACCACCGTGGCCGACCGCCAGCGCGCCCGGGACCGCCTGGTGAACGGGTCGACGATGTGCGCCCCGCGTTCGTAGGTGCCCGAGGTCGCCACCGCCCCCGGTGACGTCACCACGCACACCAGCCGGCGGCGGTCGTCCGGATCCGTGATGCCGATCCGCCACGGCTCGCCGGGCGCCGGCTCCCCCACGGTGCCGATGTCGCCGCCGGCGTTGACCATGGCACCGGCCACTCCCGCGGCGACCAGCACGTCGAGCGCCCGCGATGCGGCCCACCCTTTGACGAGCCCGGTCGGGTCCAGCCCACCCGGCATCGCCCACGGGTCGAACCATCCCTTGGTAAGCCGGCGCGCCTCGGCGCACCGCGCCAGCACGTCGCCCACCTCGGCCGGAGCCTCGGCCGGGGTGATCTCACCCCGGCACAGCCGGCTCATCGGGCTGTGGGGCTTCCACAGGCTGAACACGGCGTCGGCGCGCTGGAGGACGACGCACGCCCGGCGCATCGCCAACCGGGCCTCCGACACCGGGAGCCCGCCGGGGCGGACGTCGAACGACGCCACCGTGCCCATGACGTGCTCGTCGTGCCGGAGGACCGCAACCGCCGACTCGGGGACCTCGGTGGTGACGGCGGGTGCCCTCACGTGAAGCCGAGGGCGGTGAGCGCGCTCTGCAGGGACGTCCGGAACGCCTGGCTGGTGTAGGTGGCCCCCGACACCCCCTGCACGTTGGCGCTCTGGGCGGAGAGCGCCTGGCTGCGCAGGGCCGGCAGCGCCGAGTTGTCGATCTGCTGCGAGCGCGAGTCCGAGCTCTGCACCTGGGTGGTGACGTTCGTGAGGTGGCCGCCCGACACGGTGGCGGTGACCTGCAGGGAGCCGAAGCGGTATTGCGTCACGGTCCCGCTGGCGGTGCCGCTCGGTGCGGTCGTGGGCGGCGCCGTCGTGGTGGGGGGCGGGACGGTGGGCGCCACCGTGACCGTCGGGGGCGGCGTCACGCCGACGGTGGGCGCCGTCGCCGTGCGGGGCGCGGCGGCCGGGGACGCTGCCGCCGTGGTGGGTGCGCCCGGTGCAGCCGCGGCGATCGTCGTCGTAGGCGCCGTCGTCGTCGACGACGGCGCCGGTGGGGCGGACCCGGCGGCCGGCGGCGCGCCCGTCGTCGACACGCCGCCGTTGGTCGACGACCCGCCCACCGAATGCGTCCCGGGCGAGTTGAACGTGGCCGCCCCCGACGACGGGTGCGGGTGGAAGGCGACGATCCCCACCACGCCGGCCAGGGTCGCTCCGATGACGAATGGCGCGCGCACTACTCCCCCCTCACGTGACGAAGTCCTCGACGTGGATGCGGTCCCGGTCGACCCCGAGGGCCCGCGAGGCCTTCACGACCTGGCGGGTGAAGCCGTGCGGGCCGCACACGAAGACGTCGCGGTGCTCGAGGTCGGGCACCATGCGCTCGAGCGTGGGGGCGTCGAACTTCACGTCGGAGCGCGAGCCGACGAGGGCCCAGAAGTGGCCGCGACGCGACTCCAGCAGCGCCTTCATCTCCCGGGCGAGCACGACGTCGTGGTGGTTGGAGGCGCGCAGCAGGGCCACCACGTCGACGCCGGTGGGGAGGTCCTCGACGAGCGCCCGCAGCGGGGTGACGCCCACGCCCGCCCCGACCAGCGCCACGCGGTCCGACGAGCGGGCGTGCTTCGTGAACGTACCGTAGGGGCCTTCGATGGCCACCAGGGTCCCGGGCCGGATGCGCGGCAGGTCGGCGGAGTGGTCGCCGAGGGCCTTCACGGTGATGCGCAGGTGCGGCGGCTGGGGCATGGCCGACAGCGAGTAGGGGTGCGCCTGCCACCACAGCCCCCGGCGCAGGAAACGCCACTGCAGGAACTGCCCGCCGTCCACCTGGAGGCGCTCGACGTGCCTGCCCTGCACGACGACGGAGATGACGCCGGGTCCCTCGTCGTAGACGTCGACGACCCGGAGCCGGTGCTGCAGGGTGCGCCACACGGGGACGAGGAGGCGGTAGAAGGCGACGGCCCCGAGGGTGGCGGCCCACGCCCCGGTCCACCACCAGCGCGCCGCCGGATGGCCGGTGAAGTCGGCCCCGACGGTGACCTCGTGGGCGAAGGACAGCGCCAGCCCCAGGTAGAAGTAGAGGTGCAGCGCCCACCATGTCTCGTACTTCAGGTGCCGGCGGGCCACGCGCCACGACGTGACCATGGCCAGGACGAGCAGGGCGAACCCGGCCACCGCGGCCAGCATGTTGGGGAGCCCGTCGATCAGGAGCCAGAGCTGGCGCCAGACCCCGGTCGAGGCGGCCTGGGCGTAGCCGAGCGTGGTGGTGACCACGTGGGCGACGATGAGCGACATGGGCCAGGGTGCCAGCCGTCGGTGCCAGCGCAGCAGGCGGTCCTGGCCGAGCGCCCGTTCCAGGGGGGCGAGGCGCGACACCAGGACCACCATGACGAGCAGCAGGTAGGCGCCGACCAGGCCGGTCACCCGGCCCACGGCGTTGAGGTACCCGCCGGGGAGGGCCAGGGTCGCCCGGTGCACGTCGGAGACGGCCAGGGCGACGCTCAGCCCGAGCCCGGTGCCCAGGACGAACAGGACCCGGTCGGCGGCGGCCTTGCGCCCCCGGCGCACCCGGGTGGCCACCTGGGCGGACTGCGTCCGGGGCGTGATGCCTGTCACCGGGACGGGCACCGGCGCCCGTCGGTCCTCGGGCGACGTGCCGGGGGCGGGCGGTGGGCGATGCCGCGCCACGGCCGGATCGTCTACGACTTCGTCGGGCATGTCAGGACGTCATGACCTTCATTCGCGAACGTGTCGTCGGGCGCATCGAAGTGGGACGAGCTGTCCGAGGAGGGCGCCGCCATGGCCCGCCGCACTGCGGGCTGTCGGACGCTGCACCGCCGCGTGATGTCCGGGCGATCCGTCGGGAGTGACTCGATGTCGTGGCGACCTTAGACCGGCATCTGCCGCGAGGGAAGTCATCGCGATTCATGGGCCACTAGCAGCACATCGGCAACGCGAGCACCGCAGGCGACCGCCACTCCGCCGGAATTCCTGAGCCTTCCCGGGCGGAATCGCCAGCTCCCACCTTCACAGAAAGCGACGCGTTGTGGTCGCGCTCTCGCGCAGGAGGGTCAACAGACGCGTCGACGATGGGGACGGTGATGGCGACGAGAAGTCATGGCCGACACCGATGTCGGGGACGGTGGTCGCCGACGTCAGGCCGGGCCCTGCTGCGCGCCTTGCGACCGCGCCATCCGCTGCAGGCAGTCGTACGCCGCGTACTTGTACGCGTCGCTCATGGTCGGCACGTCGAAGGTGGCGTGGATGAAATAGTCGATCGTCCCGCCGAAGTGCAGGACGGCCTGGCCCTGGTGCACCAGCTCGGTGGCCCCCTCACCGACGATGTGCACCCCCAGCAACCGCCGGTCGTCGCAGTCCACCACGAGCTTCACCAATCCCTCGGTGGTCCCGGCGATGGCGGCGCGGCTGTTGTCGGCGAAATACGAGACGCCGACCGCGTAGTTGCGCCCCTCGACCTTGGCCTCGACCTCGGTGATGCCGACGAGGGCGCACTCGGGGATGGAGTAGACGCCGAAGGGGGTGAGCGGGTCGACCGTCTGCTTGAAGGGGATGTCCAGCGCGTAACAGGCCGCCACCCGGCCCTGCTCCATGGAGGCCGACGCCAGTGCGGGTGGCCCGATGACGTCCCCGGCCGCGTAGACCCCGGGAGCGCTCGTCCGGAAGTGGTCGTCGACGGCGATCCGCCCCCGGTCGTCGGTGTCCACCCCGGCGGCGCTGAGCCCCAGCTCCTCGGTGTTCCCCACCCGGCCGGCGGCGAAGATGACCTTTTCGGGCCGCAGGACGGCGCCGCCGTCGGTGTGCAGCGCCAACCCCCCGGCGTCAAGGGCCACCCCGGCCACCGCGGTGCGGGCGAGCACCGTCATCCCCGAGGACCGGAAGGACTCCGCCACCAGCGCCGAGCACTCGGAATCGAGGAAGGGCAGCAGCTGCGCCCCGCGGTCGACCAGGGTCACCTCGGCGCCGAGCGCCATGAAGATCGACGCGTACTCGCACGCCACCGCCCCGCCCCCCACCACGACCAGGCTGCGCATGGGCCGGTCGAGCTCCCGGGCCGTCTCGGAGTCGAGCACGTCGGGGTCGTCGAACGGGACCCCCGGGGGATGGAAGGGGTGTGACCCGGTGGCGATCAGCACGACAGAGCCCGCCAGCGTGCGAGCCGCAGAGCCGTCCGCCGGCACGACGGTGACGGTGCGGTCCGGGCCGAGCCGGGCCGTGCCGGTGACCAACTCGACGTGATGACGCGCCAGGTTGGCGCGCACGGCGTCGCTCATCGACGCGGCCACGTCGACGGCCCGGGCGCGCAGCAACTCGATGACGGCCTGGGGATGGAGGTCGATGCCCGCCCCGTAGACGTGGCGGCGCTTGAAGCCCGTCAGGTAGAGGGCGGCCTCCCGCATGGCCTTGGTGGTGAGCGCGCTGGCGGCCATGGCCCCACCGAGCGCCGGGGCCGCCTCGACCACGGCGACGCGCTTGTCGAAGTAGGCGGCCTGGGCGGCAGCCTTCTCCCCCGCCGGTCCGGCGCCGACCACCACCATGTCGAAACGATCAGGCATCTCCACCGCCCGCTGCGTGGCGGCCGGCGCGCACCAGCGGCATGTCGTAGGGCTCAGGTCCCCGGCGGTCGGTACGTGGTCCTCTTGGCGGCGGCCGCGTCGAGCTCGGCCGCCGTGAGGAGCACCACCGTCCGTGCCGTGGCCCCGCCGCCGGCGCTCACGGCCAGCGAGGCGGCCGCGGCGGCGGCGTTGTCGGGCATGTCGGCGATCACGTAGACGTCACTGCCACCGAAGGCGAAGTGGAAGGACTCGACCGTTCCCCCGAGGCCCTCGATGAGCGCCGTGGCGGCCGCCACACGGCTCGAACCCCCCTCCGCCTTCAGCCCCTTCACACCGTCGAGGGTGTAGTTCACTTCGAGCAGGTATTTCGGCATGAGACCCCTCCGTTCCTCGCCCGCCGGCACCGTCGGGTACCCGCCGGCGCCCCACCATATGCGGGACGCCGCCCGACCCACGCCGGCCGCACCGTCGCCGATCCCGTCGGCGTCGGCGTCGGCGTCGGCGTCGGCGTCGGCGTCGGCGTCGGCGGGACGTCAGCCCGGTTCGGCCTCGAGGCCGGCGGGCGTGAGGCCCCAGTACGCGTCGGCCGGGGCGATCTCGCCGCGGATGACCCGGTCGATCATGCCGCAGATGGGGAGGTCGAGGTTGTGCCGTTCGGCCAGGGTCAGCACGAGCACAGCCGTGTTCACACCCTCGGCCACCATGTGCATCTCCTCGAGGATGTCCTCGAGCCGGCGCCCCGTGCCGAGCTTCTCGCCCACGGCGCGGTTGCGGCTGTGCGGGCTCATGCACGTGGCGATGAGGTCGCCCATCCCCGCCAGCCCCGCGAACGTGGTCGGCTGCGCGCCCAGGGCCACGCCCAGCCGGGTCAGCTCGGCCAGTCCGCGCGACATCACGGCAGCCCGGGTGTTGTCGCCGACGCCCAGGCCCTGTCCGATCCCCGCGGCGATGGCGATCACGTTCTTGAGCGCCCCGCCGATCTCGCACCCGATGACGTCCTGGTTCAGGTACACGCGGAACACGCCCCGGGTGACCACCTTCTGGATGACGCTCCCCACCGCCAGGTCCTCGGTGGCCACCACGGTGGCGGCGGCCTTGCCGGCCATGATCTCGCTGGCGATGTTCGGCCCCGTGAGCGCGGCGGCGGGATGGCCGGGCAGCACCTGCTTGATCACCTCGGTCATGCGCAGGAGCGTCCCGCTCTCGAGGCCCTTGGACAGGCTGACGACGGGGATCCACGGCCGGACGTGGGCGGCGGCGTCCTCGAGCACCGCCCGGAACCCCGACGTCGGGACGCCCACGACGAGCATGTCCGCCGACGCCACGGCCTTCTCGAGGTCGGCGGTGGCCGACAGCTCGTTCGGGAGGCTGAAGCCGGGGAGGTAGGCGGGGTTGGTGTGCCCGGTGTCGACGGCCGCCGCCACCTCGGGGCTCCTGGCCCACAGCACGGTCGGATGGCGCGGTGCGACGAGGGCCGCCACCGTCGTGCCCCACGAGCCGGCCCCCAGCACCGTGACCCTCATGACCGGTCACCTCGCTCCGGCGGCATCGCCGCTATCCGGCCGGCCACGTCCGGTGACGGGCGGGCCGACGTGGCCGACACGGACACGCCCGCGGCGTCGGGCGCGGGTCGGGCCGGGCGGCGGCGGGGACGGGCGGCGGCGGCCCGCGCCGCGGCGGCGGCGCGCAGTCGGGGCACGACGAAGAGCACGTAGCCCGTGGACAGCAGCGACAGCACCGCGATCACGCTCATGGGGGCCACCGACAAGTGGTGGGCGTCTTTGGGGTCGGAGAACCCGGTGGCCACGAACAGCACGCTGAACAGGACGATCCCCACCACGGCCAGGGGTTTCCCCGCCACGAGCCGGAAGGGCCGCTCCCGGGTCTCGCGGCGCCGCAGCACCAGGACGCACAGCGAGCCGATGGCGTAGACGGCGGCCTCGATGGTGGCGCCCACGGCCACCAGCAGGAGCCACTGGCCGGTGGCGAAGACGATGGCGGCGACGACCGCCGACACCGCCGCCAGGGTGGTCACGGCCAGCCAGGGGACCGCCTGCAGGTTCAGCCGGGCGAAGGGGCGCGGCAGGTTCCCCTCGCGCGCCGCGGCGTAGATGAACCGCGAGGCGACCAGGAAGCCCCCGTTGAAGGTGTTGAGGGCGGTGAGCACGGTCAGCGCCAGCATCCACAGCTCGCCCACCGTCCCCAGGGCCGCCTGGCCGAGCAGCAGCTGGGGGACGGCGCTGCCGTGCAGCCGGCCGTACGGCACGAGGTGGGCCAGGCCCAGGGCGAACAGGCTGGACGCCAGCCAGATGAGCACGGGCGCGATGAACAGGGCCCGGGTGATGACCGGTGGTGTCCGGGCCTCCTCGGCGGTGGTGGTGACCCACTCGAACGCCGCGTAGAGAAACAGTGCGAAGGCGATCGCCTGGACGCCCGAGAAGCCGCCCTTGCCGAACAGGTCGAAGGGGTGCCGGAATGCGCCCCCCACGTGGAAGACGGCCACCACCGACAGCACGGCGGTCCCCGTCAGCACCGTGTAGGTGACGACCGTCTGCACCCAGCCGGCCAGGCGCACGCCCATGAGGTTGGCCGCCGTGGCCAGGCTCAGGAGCACGGCGATCCACACATAGGCCAGGACGGCGGGCTCGTGCAACACGTGGCGCACGGCCGCCCCGATGAGGAAGGCGTCGGCCGCGATGACCAGCACCACCGTCGTCATGTAGGTGAACGTGACCGCCAGTGCCGTGCGGTTGCCGACGGTGCGGCCGAGGTAGAGGCGGATGCCGGCGGCCGACGGGTAGAGCCCGTTGAGCTCCGAGAAGATCCCCGAGACCAGCAGCACCAGCACCCCGCCGACCAGGATGGCGGCCACGGCGGTGGCGCCCGGGGCGTAGGCGAGGACCGACACCACCCCGAGGTAGTCGATGGCGGCGAAGGCGAGGCCCGCCGAGGTGGCCGTGGCCGTGGCGGTGCCGATCGACCGCCGCAACGCCATCCCCGCGGGAGGCGCCGTGGGGGTGTCGGTCATCGGTCGCAGGCCATCAGGAGCAGGCCATCAGGAGCAGGCCATCAGGAGCAGGCCATCAGGAGCAGGCCATCAGGAGCAGGCCATCAGGAGCAGGCCATCAGGCGTCGGGCCAGATCACGAAGCTGATGGCGTCCAGACGCATGACGTCCTCCTGCGAGCCCTTCACCGTGATGTCGCCGCGCAGGTACTTCTGGACGGGGTTCAGGTCCCCCCAGAACATGTCGCAGAAGGTCTCCGAGTCCGTCGTCACCACGATGTCGGGCGTGCCCACGTGCCCCTCGGGGGTCGAGAGGATCTCACCACGCTCGACCGTCATCGAGAACGTCGTCCCGGTGTCGGAGCAGATGAAGTGCAGCGTCCTCGACCAGTCCCGCTGCATCTTGCGCAGCCGCTCGTTGTCGTTGCAGCTGACCGTGTAGTCGGCCAGCGCCTCGGCCAGCTCCCCCCATTCCGCCATGGTCGCCTCTCAGCCCGCCGGCGCCGGGGCCGGGCGCGCCGGTCGACGGCGGGGCCGGGCCGGGGTCGCCTCCTCGGGGCCCGCCCCCGACAGCAGGTCGCCGATGGCCCGCTCGAGCGCCTGCAGCAGGAAGTCCACCTCGGAGGCCTCGATCACGAGCGAGGGCATGAGGCGCATGACCGCCGGCTGGTTCCCGCTGTAGACGGCCAGGACCCCGTGGCGCGCCAGGTGGTACGACATGCGCGGTCCCATCGAGTCCTCGCCGTACTCGATACCGGCCATGAGCCCGAGCCCGCGCACCTCCTTCACGACGTCAGGATGGGCCGCGGCGAGGGACCGCAGCCCGGCGAGGAGCCGCTCGCCCATGGCCGCGGCCTGGTCCACCAGGCCCGTCTCCTCGATGACGGCGATCACCTCGAGCGCCACCGCGCAGGCGAGGTCGGACCCGCCGAAGGTCGACAGGTGGATGAACGGGTTCGGGATCAGGAACTCGCGCAGCTCCTCGGTGAACACGGTGGCCGAGATGGGCACCACCGAGCCCCCGAGGGACTTGGCGGTGGCCATGATGTCGGGCACCACGCCGAAGTGCTCGCTCGCCCACCAGCGCCCCGTCCGGCCGAGGCCGGTCTGGATCTCGTCGAGGATCAGCAGCGCCCCGGCCCGGTCGCAGGCGGCGCGCGCCGCGGCCAGGTAGCCGGGCGGCGACACCACGATCCCGCCTTCGCCCTGCACGGGCTCGAGCAGCACCGCCGCGGTGCGGTCGTCGACGGCGGCAGCCAGGACGTCGGCGTCCCCGAAGGGCACCTGCACGAACTCGGGCATGAGTGGCTCGAAGGGCTGCCGGAAGGCGGCGCGTCCGTTGGCCGACAGCGCGAAGCCGGTGTGTCCGTGGTAGCCGTTGACCGTCGACACGATCCGGGGCCGCCCGGTCGCCCCCCGGGCCAGCTTGAGGGCGAAGTCGACGGCCTCGCCGCCGCCGGTGCCGAACATCGTGCACGACAGGTCGCCCGGCGTGATCTCGGCGAGCTTGGCCGCCAGCTCGGCCTTCTCCCGCGAGCACAGCAGGAAGTTGCCGTGGTCGAGTCGGTCGAGCGCGGCGTGCGCGGCGGCCACCACCCGGGGGTTGCGCCGTCCCACGTTGAACGACCCGGCCGAGGTGAAGCAGTCGAGGAACCGCCGGCCGTCGAGGTCCCAGACCCACGGGCCCGACCGCTGCGCCTCGATCACGTCGAGGCCCGCGGCCTTCAGGACCCGCACCTTCTGGGGGTTCAGGTAGGTGGCGAACTGCTCGAGGGCGTGCTGCTTGGCCTCGGGGTCAGGGGCGAACCGGAGCCCGTCGGCCCGGTCCCCCGTCGGGCGGTCGGTGTCCATCGGCCGACGATACCTCCGGCTCTCCCCTCCCGTTCATCGAGGGGGCTCGGGCTGTCGACGTCGCGGGCCCGCTACCAGTGGGTCTCCGGCGCGGACGGCTCGGCGAGGAGCACGAGCGGCGACTGCGTGGTCGCGGCCGCCACCGAGTCGAGGAGCGAATGTTGCGTGGCGGGCATTCTCACCCCGCCCCACCGTCCCTCGAACACCGGTGACCACTGCGCCAGCGCCTCCTCGGTGGTCCGGATCACCATCGGCGTCTCGGGATGATGGTGTCGAAACGCGGCCACGACCCGGCGCGAGCAGTCGTGGCGCAGATCGAGCGACGACACCACCACGTCGGCCCGTTCGGCGACCTCGCACTGGCCGAACTCCAGGAGCGGGCACCGCCGCTCCGGTGGGCCGGCGGGACCCGGGCACCACGACACCTCGTAGCCGCTGTCCGCCAAGACCCGCGCGCAGGCGAAGACCGCGGCCACGTCGTGCTCCTCGATGAGCACTCTCGGCCGACGGGACGCGCCTGCGCCCCTCCGACCGGGGAGGGTCCAACGGCGGGCGAAATCCGTGCCGAGAGGTTTGCGACGTTCCCACATGACACCCTCCTCGTGGCGACCCGGACCGAGCCGCTCAGCGTGCCGCGTCGACGCTGCGCCGGTCGGGACGGTGGGGACTTGCGGCCCCGATCGGCGCACTGCGGACATCTTCTGACCTCGGCGGGGAGACGCGCGTGGGCAACAGCCCCGCCACCATGCGTTGGCCCTGGGCGATCGTCTCGGTGAGAGTTTCGGACGCCAGGTCGGATCGGCCTCGTTCGATCATCCACTTGGCCGCGACGATCTGCTGGATGATCGAGTCGTTGATCTCGAGTGCCTCTGCGTACCGGCGGTTGGCGTCCTCCAGTCGGCACCGCCGTCGCTGCTCCTCGAGGGTGGCACGCTCACTGGCCGTCGTCTGATCCGTGGCTCGACCCAGCAACCAGCCGAGCACGAACATCCCGACCGCCCGGACGACCCAGCCCGAGGCGTCGATGTCGCCGCTGCTGTGCACGATCTCGAACACGGCGAACAGGGCGAAGCCGATGGTCGCTCCCGTCAGCCCACCGCGCGCCCCGAGGGTGACCGCCAGGAGCGCGATCGGCAGGACGTAGAGCACGGCGATGGCCTGGCCCGACCCGTCGTTGAACCACTGCAGGACGGAGACGGCCAGGAACAGCCCGACGGCGACGGCGACGGCCGTGCCGGGGCGCACGCGGTACCAGGGTGTGGGCTTCTCCCCGATCCTGCGCTCGCCGGCCGGCACGGTCGCATCCATCGGAACAGCGTCGTCCTCGAACCGTGCGGGCACTAGGGACCAACGTCCCAAACCCGCCGGGGAAGGACCGAGCTAGCCGGGAGCTAGCCGAGGATCGGGAAGGTGCGCTCGGCCGCCAGCCGGTCGAGCGTGGCCTGCATCGTGGTCGTGAGCTCCTGGTAGCAGTCACGGACGACGACGTCGTCCTCGGCCGCCTCGGGACCGTACCGCGACGGCCAGTCGATCGGCTCGCCCAGCTCGACCGTGATCTTCGCGGGAAGGGGCCACGTCGGGATCCCCCCGGGGACGATCCCGAAGGGCGGCCCGAGCACGAGCGGCATCACCTTGATCCGGAACATCCGGTCGATCCCCAGGAGCTTCGCCACCCGCTCGCCGCGCGCCAGGACGATGACGGTCTCGTGAGCGCCGACGGAGACCGCCGGAACGACGGGCACCCCCATCCGCAACGCCAGGCGGACGACACCGGTGCGGTCGCCGAAGTCGATGCGGTTGCGCCGCCACCAGGGGCGGAACACCTCGTGGTCACCGCCCGGATAGTCGATGAGGATCCCCCCAGCGCGCAGGATCGCCTCCGCCTCGTCCCGGCCGGCCTCCACGGCGCCGGCCCACTTCATCACCGGGCCCACACCGGGCAGCCCCAGGAAGAACGAGTGGAACAGCGCGAACACCGGCTCCGCTTCACCCCGCTCGCGCCACCACGCCGTCAGCAGGACGGGCAGATCGGGCGGGATCTGGCCCCCGGAATGGTTGCCCACCACCAGGAAGGGCCCTTTCTCCGGGAGGCGCTCGAACCCCCTGACCTCCGACCTGAAGTACGACGCGAAGACCTCGAGGACCGGGCGCGCGGCGCGCAGGAACGCCGGGTCGCGGGCGGATCCCACCTCCGGCGGCACGCTGTGGCGATCGCTCACGACACCCCGACCGCCGTCTGCTTCAGGTCCGCCAGCGAGCCGTGGAGCGCATCGGCGATCGACCAGGGATCCGGCACGCTCGCCGGACACCCGAGCACCGAGACGTGCAGCGCGTCGGCGTAGCTCCAGGCCGTGATGTTGAGGCCGATGCCCTCGAGGATGGGCCCCACGGAGTAGATGGCATCGAGCTCGGCCTTTCCCACCCGCAACCGCTCCCGCGGTCCCGGCACGTTCGACAGCACGAGGTTGACCGGAGGGCGCATGTGGTCGGCCAGATGGGTTCGGGCCCACGTCCGCACCGTGAGCGCATAGAGCTGCGGGGGGACGATGTCGGCGCGCCGCTCCAGGAGGTCGTTGCCGAGCACGGAGCGCACGTCCTTGGACGCGGCCGCCACGGCCTGGATGTGCCGCAGTCGTTCGAGGGGGTCGGCCAGGTCGGTCCCGATCGACACGTACAGGTTGTCGACGCGGTTCCCGCCCATACGGGTGGCGCTGGAATCGGTGGAGACCGGGACGCTCGCCACGAGCGGGCGGTCGGGCAGCGCCCCCTGCGCGATCAGGTAGGAGCGCAGCGCCCCGGCGCACACGGCCAGATAGACGTCGTTGAGGGTGGCGCCGCTCGACCGGCGCACGGCCTTCAGGTCGTCGAGCGGAAGCGTCGTCATGGCATAGGTCCGTTCCGGGGTGAGCGACACGTTGAACATCGTCCTGGGCGTGTCGAACGGCAACGGTGGCTTGACCGCCGAGGACCGCCTCCGGGCCTCCGAGGCGCGCAGCCCCCGGATGGAGCGCGTCGCCAGTCGCGGCAGCTGGTCCAGGCGGGCGACGTGGTCGCGCGCCGCCATGCGCAGGAGCTGGGACCTCGTGGGGACGGGGTCCGGGCGCCACCGGTCGACAGGAGCGCCGGCGCCGTGCCCCCCGAGAGCGTTCCGCAACAGGGCGACCGTGGCCGCGCCGTCGGCCACCGCATGGTGCACCTTCGCCACGACGGCGAGCCGGTCGTCGGCCATGCCCTCCACCACGACGAGCTCCCACAGCGGCCGGTCGCGGTGCAGGGGCCGGCCGGCGACGTCGGCCACGACCGCGGCCAGCTCCCGGTCGCCGCCCGGCTCGGCGACGCGGCGAGCGGTGACGTGCCGGCGCACGTCGAAGTCGGGATCCTCGATCCACACCGGGTGCCCGAGGCCCCAGGGGACCGGGACGGCCCGTCGGCGGAAGGGCGGGAGCCGGTCGAGGCGACGGCCGAACATCTCCAGCACCTGCTCGTACGAGTACCCGCCGCCGAGCGCGGCCATGTCGAACACCGCCACCTTCAAGGTGTGCATGTGGGTCGACGGGGTCTCCGAGTACAGGAACTTGGCGTCGAGCCCGACCATCGGCTCCACGGCTCAGCCCACGTCGACGGCGGGCCCGCAGCTGAGCCCGGATGCCGTCAGGGACTCCGCCAGGAACGCCTCCACCTGCCGTGACCACAGGTAGCCGACGTGGTTCCCCGGGTACCAGCTGATGCGGGGCTTGTCCCAGTGCTCCCACAGGGCGCGGGCCTGCTCGGGGACGGCCACGCGGTCGCCGTAGCCGGCGAACACGAAGCGACGGTCGTGCGGCACCTTGGGCTCGAATCTCATCGGCGACACCACCCGGCACACGTCCTCGGCCACACCACCCAGGATGTGGTGCTCGATGGCACGCGCCCGGATGTGCACGGGGCTGTGGGCGTGGAAGAGGGCGGGGAAGTCCACCACCGGGATGCCGGCCACCACGGCGTCGAGCCCGTCCTCGATCCCGCAGAGCAGCGACACGACGTAGGCCCCGAGCGAGACCCCGTAGACGCCGATGGAGGTCGCTCCCTGGTCCCTGATCCACGACAGGAGGCGCCGGACGTCCCACACCGCCTGGGTCAACCCGTGGACGGTGTTCATCATGTCGAACGACAGGAACGGCTCGCCGCTCACCAGGGTCACCTTGCGCGACCCGTGCAGCGGGAGCACCGGTAGGGCCACGTTGAGCCCGAGCCCCCGGTGCAGCTTGGCGGTGTGGAGGCCGGCGAAGTCCATGAAGGGGTAGCCCATGCCGAACCCGTGCACGCACACGACCCATGGGCGCGGCTCGCCTCGGTGACGGAGGACGGCGGCCGTGGCCCGACGGTTGGGCCCGTAGGCCATCCACCGCTCGCCGCCGGGCTCGGCCGGGCGGGTGGCGAACCCGCTGTCGTACGTGATCCGCTCGTAGCCCAGGCCGAGCGCCCACGCCCGCTTCGTCTCGACGTCGTGAGCGCCGAGCGGGGGTGGGGTGCGGTGGTACGAGGCGGGGCGAGCGATCCAACCCCGCCGGGAGAACAGCTGCCGGGCGGAGGCCAGCTCGGTGCTCACGCGGGCGAAGTCGGCCCGACGGGGGAACCGACTGGGCGTCATGGCCATGGCCAGCAGGGCCTCGTCCATGGCGACCCCGGCCGCCAGCCCCAGCGACAGGCCCGGCGTCGGCAGACCGGCGGACACCTCGCCGCTCTTGGCCGTCGTCACCATGAAGCGCACGGTGCGGGGCACGGCCAGCGTGGCCCGGGCGATCGCTCGTCGCCCGAGGAATCGCACCACCGAGCGGTACGGCCCCACGACGCGGTCGACGAGCGACGGTGACTGCGGACGGTCACCGGCCGCGTGCGACGGCGGTCCGTCCTCCGGCGCGACCGCGGCCGCGGATCCGTCCACCACCCCCTGGGCGCAGACCATGGGCCCCCTTCACACGCTCCGTCATCCCAGCCGCCCAGCGGATCACGCCTTCTGGGACATACTACGCCGAGGGACGTGGACGAGCCGCCGATCGAGAGGGGAGCGGCGATGGAGTTCAACCTGGCAGACCTGTTCGAATGCGTGGTCGACCTCGTCCCCGAGCAGCCGGCGGTCGTGGCCGGTGACCGTCGACTCAGCTACGGCGGGCTCGAGGGTCGCGCCAACCGCCTGGCCCACCACCTCGCCGGCGCCGGGGTCGGGACCGGTGACCGCGTCGGCCTGCAGCTGGCGAACGGGAGCGAGTACCTCGAGGGGATGCTCGCCTGTTTCAAGATCCGGGCCGTCCCCGTCAACGTCAACTACCGGTACGTCGCCGCCGAGCTCCGCTACCTCTACCAGGATGCGGCACTCGACGCCTTGATCTTCCACAGTCGCTTCGCCCCGGCCGTCACCGACGCCTTGGCCGCCATGCCCGCGCGCCGGACGCTGCTCGAGGTGCCCGACGCCGACGTCGGACCGTCGGGACTCGGGGACGACTACGAGCGCGCCCTGGCGGCCGCCGACGCCTCCCGTGACTTCGGGCCGCGCTCGGCAGACGACCTCTACTGCGTCTACACCGGAGGGACCACCGGCATGCCCAAGGGCGTGCTGTGGCGTCACGAGGACATCTTCTTCGCCGCCATGGGTGGGGGCGACCCCCTCGCGCTCGGCAATGTCATCGGCTCGCCCGAGGAGCTGGCGACGAGGGTGTTGCGCCCGGGCATGACGGCGCTCCCGTGCCCACCGTTCATGCACGCGAGCGCCCACTGGTTGGCGTTCACCATGCTGTTCGGAGGCGGGAAGATCGTGACGCTCCCCGGTGGGCACTTCGACCCGGCCGCGGCGTGGCGCCTGGTAGCCGCGGAAGCGGTGAACATCCTCGTCGTCGTGGGCGACGCCATGGCCCGGCCCCTGCTCGACGAGCTCGACGCCCACCCCGGCGGATACGACACCTCCTTCTTGGTGGCGGTGGGCTCGGGCGGCGCAGTGTTGTCCCCGGCGACCAAGCAGCGCCTGGCCGACATGCTCCCGGGTCGGATCGTCGCCGACGCCTTCGGATCGTCGGAGACCGGGCAACTGGGTGGGGCCCCGCCCGACGACGATCCCTACGGGGCACCGCACCTGCACGTCGACAGCCGCACCGACGTCCTCGACGACGGGCTGCGCCCGGTGGTCCCGGGCTCGGGCGTGGTGGGGCACCTGGCACGCTGCGGCCACATCCCCATCGGGTATCTCGGAGACACCGACAAGACCGCGGCCACGTTCGTGGAGTCCGACGGCAGACGCTGGGCCCTTCCCGGCGACATGGCCACCGTCGGAGCCGACGGTGCCATCACCATCCTGGGTCGCGGTTCGCTGTGCATCAACACCGGAGGGGAGAAGGTCTTCCCGAACGAGGTCGAGGCCGTCCTGATCAGTTGCCGCGACGTCGAGGACGCCCTCGTCGTGGGGGTCCCCGACGAGCGCCTCGGCGAACAGGTCGTGGCCGTGGTGCAGCCGCGCCCGGGCGGCACGGTCGACGGTGAGGCCCTGCAGGCCCTGTGCCGGGGGGAGCTGGCGGGGTACAAGGTCCCGCGCCGCATCGTGGTGGCCCACGCCATCGTGCGCTCACCGGCCGGCAAGGCCGACTACCGGTGGGCCAAGGCGTTCGCTTCGACCGTCGTCGCCCGAGACCGCAGACGAGGTTGACCGATCCATGGTGGCCGTGACCGTGTCGATCGAGGTCGATGCCCCGCGCCCGGCGGTGTGGGCCGAGTTGGAGCGGCTCGAGGATCACGTGGCGTGGATGCGCGATGCCACCGCCATCCGGTTCGTCGGGGACCGGCGGCGCGGCGTGGGCACCACCTTCGAGTGCGACACCGCGGTGGGGCCGATCCGGCTGACCGACGTCATGGAGGTCACCTCGTGGGAGACGGGGTCGACGATGGCGGTCGTGCACCGGGGGATCGTCACCGGCTCCGGCCGCTTCACCCTGGAGGACGGGCCCGGAACGGCCACGACGCTGCGGTGGTCGGAGCAGCTCCACTTCCCGTGGTGGTTGGGCGGCCCCATCGGCGCGCGGGTGGCGAAGCCGGTCCTGGGTGCACTGTGGCGGGGCAACCTCCGCCGACTACGGGCTCGCATCGACGGGTCGGGTGACCCCGCGCGGTAGAGCACCCGTCGGACCACGCGCCGGGAACGGGGGCCACGCCGTCATGATCTGCCCCGTGACGCGAAACCGCCCCCACGAGGGGGGCCGTTTCGCGGGTACATGCGTCGCTCGAAGCTCTCGAGCGGGGGGCCGATCAAGGGCTCCGAGCCAGAGTCTCCCCGCCGGAGAGCGCCATGTCAACACAGGTGGACGCCCGTCGCCCGCGCGTCCGTGCCACCAGACCTGACACACCGGATTGCCGCTTTGTCAGAGCATGCTGACAAACTCCTGGTCACTCGGGACGTGCCCGGTGTAACGTCACGCCGGGTGCATGTAGGGGGCGCGGGGACCGTCAGGCCTGCGGGGGAGGGCCTGGCGGTTCCCGGCTGCTCCGCCCTCCCGCCCGGTCGTCGGTGAGACCGGTGACGGTGCTGCGGGGGCGCGGGTCGTCGCGACGCGATGCGCGGTACCCTCGGGTCGCAGGTCACGAGAGGCTCGACCCGGACGGTCTCGCCCCGGAGGCACCCATGGCTGTCGGCGCGCAGTTCGACTTCGAGGGTGCGACGCTGGCGGACTACGACCGTTCCATCGCGCGACTGGGCTTTCTCCTCGGCGGCCCTGCACCCCGGGGGCAGATCTTCCATTGGGTCACGCAGACCGATACGGGCATTCGTGTCACCGACGTCTGGGAGTCCCGCGAGGTCCTCGAGCGGTTCGTGCAGGAGCGCCTGGCACCCGTCCTGGAGGAGGGCGGCGTCGCCACGCCCGTGATCCAGTTCTTCGAGGTGCACAACTACTTCGCGGCGGGGAAGCGGCGGGGCTGACCTGTCATCGAGCAGGTCGCTGAGCAGGCGCCCGGCGGTCGCGGGGAGGAGGCCGGTCAGCCCCACGGTTTCAGCCCGTGGTCTCCTCGTCACCGGTCGAGCCTGCGGTCGAGCTTGCGGTCGAGCGCTGCTCGTCGACGGCGCTCCGCAGCAGCCGCTGCAAGATGTCGGAGGTGAGTGCCCCGACCTGCGCCGGTGTCTGGTCGAAGTCCACCATGAGCGCGTGGGTGGCGAACGCCGACAGGTGCAGGGCGAACGCAGAGACCAGCGCCTCGGGTGGCTCACCGGTGCCGCCGGCCGATCGCCAGGCCAGGCCGGCGACGTGACGCACCCCCCGCACCCGGTAGTCACGCCGGAGCGCGGCCACCTCGCACAGCACCTCGGAGGCGTTGACGTTGGGGGCGTGGATGTCCCAGAAGGCCTCCCCGAGGATCTCGGCGTTACGCCTGTGGACCGTCGACGCCAGGCCCTCGAGCCACCCCTGGAGATCGTCGGTCGGCGGGGGGAAACCCTCCATGGGGCGACGGCCGAAGGCCTCGAACATGTCCTTCACGGTGGCGAGGATCAATCGGTCGTGGCTGGCGTAGTGCCGGAAGATGGTCCGGGGGCTCACGCCGGCCACCTGCGCGATCTCGTCGACGGTGGCGTCGAAGCCGCGTCGGGCGACGACCTCCATGGCCGCCCGCCGGATACGGGACCGGGTGACGTCCCGTCGCTCCTGCGTCAGTGACGGCGGTGGTCGGCGGTCAGGCTCGTCCATGGCCGTCCTCCTCTGGCGGGCCTCTGCTCGGCAGGGCGACACGATCCGTGCGGCGCGCGCGGACGCCGACTCGGCGGTGCCGGGGACGGCGGGCGGGCCGGTCCGCCCGGGCCGCAGAGTCGTCGCCTCCGTCACCGTCGGTCTGCTCGTCGGCAGCCCGCACGACGCGGGCGGCGAGCGTGACGGTGGCCGGCGGAAGGTTCTCGGTCGTGGGGTCGCCGTCGCCGTCCCATGCGATGGCCAGGAGCAGCCCCGCCACGAGGAAGACCGTCCACGGCACGCTGAGGCACCGTGGCCCGCTCCTGCGTCCGCTGCCTTCGACCACGTCACCCACCCCCGTCGCCCCGCACACAGCATGCGACCCCGGGTCGCCGCCGGGCAGGGTCCTCCGGCCCTGTCGACCGGCCATCTTCGCATCCCATCCCGGGGGCGGGGTCAACCGACGGGCCGCCGGGCGCCGATCGCATTCCCCGTCGGCGGGGGTTGGAACCGGCGGCCCCATCGACGCCGGGCGAGGCGCGGGCACTCCGGTTCGTGGTGCAGCCAGCCACGCTCCCCGACGCCGGCGCCCCCGTCGAGGAGGGCCCGGTGGGCGTGCCGCAAGACCGCCGCGGCCAGATGCCGTCCCGGCTCATGACAGCCGATCCCCCCTGGGGGAATCAGACGGTCGCGTGTTCGTTGATCTCGAAGTCCACGGGGTCGAGATCAGGTCGGGCGAGCCACGCCTGGTATCCGACGAAGTCCATCCGCACCCAACGCTGCGCCCGGTCCGACCAGGCTCGGCTCTCACGCGGCGCCGAGGAGGGATCCCAGCGATCCGTCGCGGTGTCCGGTCCGGCGAACTCCTCCACCCGCATCACCCGTTCTCCCTCGAACCGGCTCGTCGAAAGACGCCCCGAGACCCGCGAGAACGGGCCCACGGGATGGTCTCCCTTCGCCGGCATTGCCCGGATCAGGTCCTTGGGGTCGCTGAGTCGCCTCAGCCTCTCAGCCTTGCGGCTCCCTCTTCCATCTCGCGGGCCTACATCCCATTGGAGCGCAGCCCGGCATGCGTCCAGTAGGGCCGAAGGTCCCAGGGCGCCGGCGCCCGGGCACCCGCCGTCGGACCGGCGGAGATCCCGACGGGCTCGCCGCCGCGTGCCGGTCGGCACCAGCCCACGCCGCCAGCAGGACCTTGGCCCCTTGCACGAGGGATCATCGAGGGCGACGGTGGCACCATGGACGTGACACTGTTGGCGGGGAGCGGCGATCCCGCGCTCGCCGCGGCCGTGGCCTGCCACCTCGGTATCGACACGACGCCGTGCACCACAGCGCGGTTCCCCGACGGTGAGGCGCACGTCGTCGTCGGCGAGGTTCGAGGTTGCGACGTCTACGTGGTGCAGCCCACCGGCCTGCTCGCCGAACGCACCGTGGAACCGCGGGAGTGACGGAGCGCATGGCGAAGTACCGGTTCGACTGGTCCGCCCTCCCCGCGGGTCTCCTGCGCCAGCTCCGGCGTGAGCTGCACCTCGGCGGGGGCGACCCCGCCGAGGCACTGAAGCGTCTGTTCGGCGCCCGCCCCGACGAGGAGTTCGTGCGTTCGGCATGGCCGGCGTTACGGGAACGGTGGGTGGCCCACGACCCGGTGGTCCGGCGATCGGTCGTGACGGCGCTGCGCGCCCGCCACCTGGGTGATCCCATCAAGCTGTCAGGAGCGCGCTCGGAGGTCGAGTACCTCCGGTCGTGCCGGAACAGCCCCGCGCTCCGGGCAGTCGTGCTGCGCCATCTCGTCGCGCTGGGAGAGGAGCCTCCTCGCCCGAGGATCCCGGCAACCACCGACCTCCGGGCCAAGAGACCTTCGACCGCGTCGACGCGAAGCGAGGCGTGGGACCTTTTCGGTGACCAGCTCGCGGGCGCGCTCGCCGAGATGGAAGCCGGTCAATACCTCGTCGTCAACGTCCGGGGCCGGCCCGAGTACTACGTGCAGTTCGCACAGGGCGGGACCCGGGGGCTGCGCGCCGAGACAGCCTCGAATGCCAACCTCGAGGATTGGGAGCTGCTCGACGAGGAGGCGAAGGGAGTGCTGGATCGTCTGGGGTGGCGGGCCCCCGCCGACGTGTCGTCCTCGGGAACGACCGGCGGAGCGCCGAACTATTCGAAGACGTGGTCCGTTCCCGTTCCCTATGCGGCGGTGGCGGCCCTGGCGGTCCGCACCTTCGACGAGGTGCTCGAGGTCCGACGGCCCGAGGAGCTCGCCTACCGGGCGTTCACCGAGGCAGGCGCGGAGCTGTCCTTGCCGAGGCTCGCGATCGCGCCTGAGCGATCGACGTGGCCCCGGCCGCCGACTCGCATTCCCAGCCATGGCCAGCTGCTCCAAGAGGTGAAGGCGGTGATGAGGACGATCATCGGCGCGGACGAGGTCGTCGTCGACGAAGACGGCGACATCCCCGTTCGTGTCGACGGTGCCATGGTCTTCGTCCGGGTCCACCAGGTGGTCCCGGTCGTGAGCGTCTTCTCACCGGTCATCTGGGACATGGGGATACCTGTCGACATCGCCGAAACCCTCAACGACATGAACGCGACTATCCGGTTCGCCCGGGCGACGTGGGACGGGTCCGGCGTCACGCTGGCCGCCGAGGTGGTCGGCGCGCCACTGGAGGCGGAGCAGCTCGAGGCCTGCTTCCAGGCGGTGGCCACCCTTGCCGCCGAGTACGCCCCGAAGCTCCAGGAACGTTACGGCGGTCGGGTCGCCTTCGGGCCGGCACTGCCACCCAAGCACGTGGCCGTCGGCGGTTACCTGTGAGCGTGACGGCGGTTACCTGTGAGCGTCACAGTCAGCCGACGGCGGGGGCCGGTTCGTCACCGTCCGGCTGCACCACGACCACGGGACCAGCGATGAGGTCAGGACCAGTCGATGACGAGGCGCCCCGCCTCTTCGGTCACCGCCGTGCCCAACTCCTCACACGCGCGGCGGAACCGGCTCCTCACCCATGTGGCCTCGTCCCCGGAGGCGAGCCGAGTCCGGCAGTCGTCGAGTGCAAGAGGTACCGCTTCGAGCCGTCGGGGTCCGCCGGCGTCCAGGGTGACCAGGAACAACAGGCCGAGGTCGTTGCGCAGCACGGGATCGGTGGCGTAATCGTCGAGGAAGTCCCCGAGGTCGAAGAGGACCGGACGCGCCACCCCGTGGAACACGTGTGCCGAATGGCCCGCCACCAGCGTGGCTCCGGCCTCGACCAGGGCATCGGCGGCGCGTCGGACATGGGCGACCGGGCGGAGCACCATGTTCGGCCCCCAGTGGGGCGTCACGATCACCGCGTCCGGTGTGTCCTGGGTGCTGGCGAGCGCTGATGCCGCTGCCAGCGTCAACCATGAGGGGATGTCGGTTCGCAGGTCGGCGTACGCCACACCGGGCCGATGCGGTCCGGCGGCGAAGGCCGACGGATGGTCCGTGACCCCCACCACGGCCACGTGTCGGCCGCGGACATCGAGGACTGCGGGCGCCCGGGCACGCGCCACATCGGCGCCGGCGCCGACCCAGGCGATGCCCGCGGCCTCCAGGAAGTGGAACGTGTCGAGCAGCGCCTCCGTCCCATAGTCGAGCGCGTGGTTGTTGGCGAGCGTGACGCAGGTGGTCCCCAGTTGGACGAGGGTGTCGAGCGCCGCGGGTGGGGCGCGGAAGAAGAACGGCTTGCCGGGGTCGCGCCACGGGCGGCCGCGTGTCGACACGCAGCACTCCAGGTTGAGAAGGACCATATCGGCCTCGCGGGCGATCTCGACCACCTCGGGAGCCACCAGGCGCGCCGACGGATCGGCGGCGAGACGCTGGGCGACGCCTCGCCCGAGCATCGTGTCACCGGCGAGTGCGACGCGAAGGGCCGGGCTTCTCGGCCGGCGTGCGCCCTGTTGGCCCATTCCTTCCTCTCTGCGTCTGCGATCGCCGGCCGACGGCGAGCGGGATCGTCACTCGGGGACGATCAACCCGTAGTGCCCGTCGTAGCGGCGATACAGCACGTTGCCCCGACCCGTTGCGGCATTGGCGAAGAACACGTGCGGCTCTCCGCCGGCGTTGAGCCGCTCGATCGCCTCGTCGACCGTGAGCACGGGAGCCGCCGTGCCCGGCACCTTCAGGAGTACGGCGGTGGGCCCGGGGTCGACGTCGACGGCCACCAGGCGCTCGAGCACGTACGAACCGTCGACCGACCGCTCGATCATGGCGTCGGCGCCGCTGGCCAGGTCGACGAAGAGGTAGAAGTGGAAGTCCAGCTGTTCCATGTCGAACAGGGCCTCGTCCGGGGTGAGCTCGTCGACGGCGAAGGTCTTGTGTCGGACCAGCTGCCGCTCCTCCAGCGGGCGCTCGAAGTACGCGGGCCGAGCCGCGGGAGGGTCGCCGTGGCGCCATTCCCCGGGCTCGGCCACCGACCGCGACCGCGCCAGCCGCTCACGATGCTGGGCCCGGTGGTCGAGGAGGTCCCGCAGGCGCCCCTGCAGGCGGTCGACGGCCTCGGGCATCGTGTGGGCGGCCACGTGCGCCCGCACGAGGTCGCCGTTCACGTCCAGGGTCGCCTGTGCCACGGCGGGGCGGTCCCTGGCCGGGTCGGCCTCCTTGGCGAGCTTCACGCGGGCGAACAGCACCGGCTCCCGGAGCATCTCGAGCAGACGCGCCACCCGATCCTGGGCGTAGGCCTTGGCGTCCTCGCCGACGTCGCCCACCGCTGACATCACGATGGTGAGCGCGCCGGCTGCGGTCTCGATGACGGCGGGGGCCTCGGGCGGACGGCCTTCCTCGACCCACTGTTCGGTCAGCTCGCCATGCGCAAACCGGCAGCGCACGCTGACGGCCCGCTCGTCGGGACCGGACGGCGCCCAGGTGACGATGGCTTCGCCGTCGGCTCCCCGAACCGCGGCGCGGCGCCCGGCGCCGAGCAGCGGGCTCGCCTCGAGCCAGGCCTGAAGGGCCGATCGCCCCGTCACGGGCTCCTCGCCGACGTGGAGGACCGCGTCGGGGGCGTAGAGAGCCGACGCCCCGGCCGCGTCGCCGCCGCTCAGGCTGGTGGCCCAGGCCCGGACCACTTCGAGGGGATGCATGACTCCCGAGCGCGCCAACTCGGGGTTGACGTGGGCGTAGGGCAGGGGTCCCTTGGTGTCAGGACCGCGGGCACCGGTCAGGGCCCCGAAGCGGTGATGGCGGTGCGACGCACGCGCGCCTGGTCGCAACTGCACCTCGACGGCCGTCTCCACTCCCTGCTCGCGCCGGACGTCGAAGTGGACGTGCGCCCCGGCTCGGCGGGCCACTGCCTCGAGATCGGCCACCCGGGCCCGAAACACCCGGCCGGCCCGCACGATCGTCGCCTCGCCGGACGACGGATCGAACCACTGCACCACCCCGTCAGGCATCCTCGACCACCCTCTCGCTCGTCCGGGTCCGGCCCCACCCCGTCATCCCCGTCGCATGTCCTCAGTACCGTTCGATGGCTCCGATACCACCCATGGCATCGAGCGCAGCCGGTTCGCAGAACTCCACCTCGGCGCGTTGCGCGCACGCCTGTGCGATCGCCGGCGCGACGACGTCGTCGACGACGATCGGACGTTCCCCGCACACCGGGCACCGGAGCCCATCGGCCACCAACTGCATGCACCCGGGGCAACGACCGCCGGACGCCTCGAGGTCCCGCGACACCAAGAGGACGCCCACCCGCCCCGCCCGCAGGACGCCGAGCGTGGCAGTGAGCCCGCTCACCGCCCCCGCCCCCTGTTGGGCCCGTCCCCGCACCTCCTCCACGAGGGCGGCCTGGCGCCGGTGCCGCTCGTGGCGAACCACGTCGATTGCCGCCCCCGCCACCTGGGACACCGGGGCGTTCACAGCGACCTTGATCGTCCCGGTGACGTGTTCCCTCACGCCTCGTGGCAGCTCCCCCCGGAGCTGTCCGACGATGTCGGCGGGGCCGCCGAGCACGATCCGCTCCACCGGCCGCTCCTTCAATTCGTCGAGCACCGCCCGGGCGACGTTGCTCAGGTGCCGCCGAGCCGCCTCCTCGTGGTGCCGTTCGAAGCTGCCGAGCTCGACGTCGGTGTCGACCTGGCGGGCCGGCTTGTCGACCGGCCCCTCGAGCTCGTGCGTCTCACCAGGGTCGAGCCGCAGCAGCCTGGACCGATGACGGTCGGTCACCACGACCAGCGCGTGCTCGTCGGATGCCAGAACCTTGCAGAGCCCGGCCACGTCGGGCGCCGGACTCACTCCCACGTGGTCGTGCACGGACACGGGCAATTCGAAGGTCCGGAAGAAATTCTGCGCGTTGCACGAGAAGGCTGCGAGGCCCCGCGTCACCCTGCGATCGATCCCGGCCGCCAACCACTCGCGGATCCGGAGGAGGTCGGCCTCGACCGCGTTGGCGACTTCCTTGCCGAGCGGCTCCGCCTGGGTGCGGGCCAGGCGGACGAGGTGGTCGATCCGAGGGTCGACATCCGAGGGGCGAGGGTACCTGCGCCCGTCCACATCGACGTAGAGGCTGGTCACGATCGGATCGCCGCGAAATACGGCCAACTCGCGAACCTCGGAAACCTCGATCACCTTTCGATGGTGGAGCAGGCGGGCCCAACCGACCAGGGCCTTCAGTCACTGCTCGGGGAATCGGACCCGAGATCGCCCCGGGTCTTCCTGCCCCATGCCACGGCGGGCACGGCGGGCACGGCGGTGATCGACGAGCTGCGACACGCGCCCACGTCCACCGTCGCCTGAATCGCGGTCCGGCGCCTCCGGCCAAGTCGAGTGACCATTGACCCTGGTCCAGCGTCGTCCACAGGGGGACCCTGGATGATGGGCCAGGAGGTTGCCATGCCCTTCATCGATCGTGCCGATGCCGGACGACGCCTGGCGGCGCTCCTCGACCATCTTCGGGGCTCCGACGTCGTGGTGGTCGGCCTCCCCCGGGGTGGGGTGCCTGTGGCCTTCGAGGTGGCCCGTGCGTTGGGTGCACCGCTGGACGTGATCGCGGTGCGCAAGGTGGGTGTGCCCTTCCAGCCCGAGCTGGCCATGGGCGCCATCGGCGAAGCGGGGGCACGGGTGGTCGACGAGCGAGTCGTCGCGGCGGCTGGCATCAGCAGCGAGGAGTTCGCCGCCGTGGAGGCCCGCGAGCGTGTCGAGCTCGAGCGCCGCGTGCGGCGGTTCCGGGGGGAGCGGCCTCCGGTCTCCCTTGCCGGCCGCACGGTGGTCGTCGTCGACGACGGCATCGCCACCGGGTCGACAGCCCGGGCCGCCTGCCAGGTAGCGCGAGCCCGGGGCGCCGCCCGGGTGGTCCTTGCCATCCCGGTCGCACCCCCCGAGTCGGTCGCCACGCTGAGCCGCGACGCCGACGAGGTCGTGTGTGTCGAGACGCCGGTGAGGTTCTTCGCCATCGGGGAGTTCTACGAGGACTTCACCCAGACGAGCGACGCCGAGGTGATCGCCCTGCTCGAGCGGGCGGTGCCGCTTGCCGCGGTCACCGCTCACCCGACCGCGATCGGTGGCCGGGGCCCGTCTGCGACACCCGACCCCCCGCTCCGGGACGAGGACGTCGAGGTGCGCGCCGGGACGCTGCGGCTCTCGGGCCACCTGACGGTTCCCGAAGGGGTGACGGGCATCGTCGTCTTCGCCCACGGGAGCGGCAGCAGCCGGCACAGCCCCCGCAACCGTTTCGTGGCGTCGGTCCTCAACCGCGACGGCCTCGGCACCCTGCTCTTCGACCTCCTCACGCCGGAGGAGGAGGTCGACCGGGCCAACGTGTTCGACATCTCCCTGCTCGGGCACCGACTCGTCGAGGTGACGCGCTGGCTGCGAGCCGATCCCACGGCTGCCACGTTGCGTGTCGGGTACTTCGGCGCGAGCACCGGCGCAGCAGCCGCCCTGTGGGCTGCGGGAGCGCCGGACGCGGAGATCGCCGCCGTCGTCTCCCGGGGGGGACGCCCTGACCTGGCAGCCGACAGACTGGCGTTCGTCGCCGCCCCGACCCTGCTCATCGTGGGTGGTCATGACGACGTCGTGCTGGATCTCAATCGCCGAGCGGCGGCGCAGCTGCGATGCGAGCACCGGCTCGAGGTCGTCCCGGGCGCGACCCATCTCTTCGAGGAGCCCGGCACCCTCGAGACCGCCGCCGCGTTGGCGAGCGGCTGGTTCGTCGGCCACATGGCCACGTCCCGGACATGAGCGACGTCGACGTCTGACGCCGCCCCCACGAGGAGGAGCGCGCCGACATCGCCCGGGGGAGCGACCTGGCGGCCCCCCTCGTCCATCCGGCGGCCGTCCTCATCTCGCCGGGATGGAGGACGCCCAGATCACGCTGCTCGCACGACGCGGCGGCTCGGATCAACTCTCGGCGATCGGGTTCTTGTCGGCCGGCTTCGGTTCGGATGTCGGAATTCGGATCTCGAGGATGCCGTCTTTGTGGCGCTCGTCCGCCGGGCGGTCGCGCAGCCGGGCTTCGCGGTCGGCTTATCTCGTCCGGCGTCCGCCGTGCAGTGCTCTGGCCGATCGGAGCACCAGTCCAGCCAAGCGGAAGATCCGCTGATCGCCGCCGACAGGGGCCTGGATCAACCTCAGCTCGTTGGTGACGAAGCCAAATGACAACCCCGTGGCAGGATCGGCCCACCCCCCCGAGCCACCGAAACCGTAATGCCCGAAGGCCGAGTCACCCCGGTATCCTCGCGCCCCGGCCCGGTGGTACCCCATGCGCCAATTCATCCGCATGCCGATGACCGCGTCGTGGGCCCTGGTCTGGACCTCGCTCAGCGCGCGCACCGTCTCCGGGGACAGGAGCCGGATGCCTTCGACCTCACCATCGTTGGCGATGACCGCGTAGAGCTTGGCGAGCGCATGCGCCGAGAAGAGGCCGTTGACCGACGGCATCTCGGTGTTCAGCACCGACGGCGACGGACCGGTGAGCAGGCGGTCGAGGTACGGGACGTACAGTGCCTCGAGGAAACGGCGGGTCAACTCGACCTTGCGAAGCGTCGGCATGGACCTGGCGCTCATGCTGGCAAAGAGCGGTGGCGTGGGACGCACGGGCGGGGTCCGGCCGAGGGACGGCGCGAAGCGGCCGACGCCGTCGGGCGGCATCCCGATGCACAAGCCGTCCGTGCCCAGGGGCTCGGCGAGCTCCGCACGCACGAGGTCTGCCATGCCGAGCCCGGTGACCCTCCGGGCCAACCCGGCCAGCAGCCACCCGAAGGTGATCGCGTGGTACCCGGGGTGCCCCGGCCACGGGTCCGAGGGCCGGGCCGCGAGTCGTTCCTCCAGGGCGATGTGGTCGAGCAGGGCCTCCGGGCCGTCGACGAGATCGGTCATCGAGTGCAGGCCGGCCTGGTGGCTGAGAAGCTGTCGCACGGTGATGGCTTGCTTCCCGGCAGCACCGAAGTCCGGCCAGTAGGAGGCGACCGGCGCGTCGTAGTCGACCAGGCCACGGTCGGCCAGGCGATGGATGACGGTGGCAGCCACACCCTTGGTGGTCGAGAAGCATATGGTGACCGTGTCGCGCTCCCACGGCCGCGACCGGCGGCGGTCGGCGAACCCGGCCCACACGTCGACGACCGGCCGGCCGTGCAAACGGACCGCCAGGCCTGCGCCACCTCGGCTGCCCGAATTGAACAGCTGGCCGAAGTACGACACCGCGGGCGCGAACATCGGATGCGCGTGGCCCTCGAGGGACCCGGGTGGAAGCTGTCGATCCGCGGCCCGGTGGGCTTGCCCGGCGGAGGTCAATGCCGCCACCCGACCGCTGAGGGGTCGCCCGGACAGTCCGCGGCGGTCATGAGGGGGTCGGCGCTGCGGCTCGCATGTCCCACGCCTCCTGGTACCGACGGCCTACCTGCGTCCTGGCCCCACGGTATGCCCCTGCCTGGCGACCCGACAGAGTCCTTGGCCCTATCTCACCGTGGAGCGCACACGCCGACGCCCTGGTCATCCGACCACCGACACCGGCACCTCCGACCGGGGACCGGGACGTTGTGACCATGGTCCCTGGCGGCACCGGCGCCGGCGGGCGACGCTGTCCGCGTGCGGTCGAAAGCGACCTCCGCGGTGGTGGCTGACAACTGCCGCGCCATCCGGGGGGACGTCGGGGACTACGACGCACTGCTCGATCTCGTCGGCGACCGGCGTTTCGTTCTGATGGGCGAGTCCTCGCACGGCACACACGAGTTCTACCGGGAGCGGGCCCGCATAACCCGCCGCCTGATCGACGAATGCGGCTTCACCGCTGTGGCCGTCGAGGCGGATTGGCCCGACGCCTACCGAGTCAACCGCTACGTCATGGGCCTCTCCCGTGACAAGGATGCCGATGCGGCGCTGTCGGACTTCCGGCGCTTCCCGGCGTGGATGTGGCGGAACCGCGATGTCGTGGCCTTCGTGGAGTGGCTCCGCGCTCGCAACGACGCCCACGCTCACGCCACGAAGGCCCGGTTCTACGGGCTCGACCTCTACAGCCTCCGTGCGTCGATGGACGCCGTCGTGGCGTATCTGGACCGCGTCGATCCGATCGAAGCGCGCCGGGCCCGCGATCGGTACTCGTGCTTCGACGAGGTCGGTGGTGAGGGCCAGGCGTACGGTTACGGGTTGGCGTTCTCGGGAGCGATCCCCTGCGAGAACGAGGTCGTCGCCCAGCTGATCGAGTTGCGGCGGAGGGCCGATGCCTACCTGCGCAGAGACGGCTGGATCGCAGACGACGAATTCTTCTTCGCGGAGCAGAATGCACGTCTCGTGCGAAACGCCGAGGAGTACTACCAGCAGATGTACCGGGCCGAGGCCTCGTCGTGGAACCTCCGTGACCGGCACATGGCGGGAACGCTCGATGCGCTCGTCGAGCATCTCGACCGGCACCTTCCCCGAGCGAAGGTCGTCGTGTGGGAGCACAACTCGCACGTGGGTGACGCGCGCGCCACCGAGATGAGCGCACGGGGCGAGCTCAACGTCGGGCAGCTCGCCCGGCAGCGCTATGGAAAGCAATGCTTGCTCGTGGGCTTGACGACATTCGACGGAACGGTCACGGCAGCCACGGATTGGGGCGGACCCGCGGAACGCAAGCGAGTGCGCCCCGCGTCGGCTGATTCTCACGAGGCACTCCTCCATCAGAGCGGAGTGCCGCGCTTCATGCTCGATGCAATGACGCCCCCCGTACATGAGATCTTGGCGGTCCCGCGCCTAGAGCGGGCCATCGGGGTCATCTATCGGCCCCAGACCGAGCGCAGAAGTCACTACTTCGAGGCTCGCCTTGCCGATCAGTTCGATGCGGTGATCCACTTCGATCGTACCCAGGCACTCGAGCCGCTCGAACGCAGCCCACTGTGGGACGAGGGTGAGCCCCCGGAGACCTTTCCGAGCGGCCTCTGAACCTGAAGCACGACATGTGTCGGGCCATTCGACTCTTGGCGGGCCGGTCACCGTGGGCGCAGGCTGACTTCATGAACGCCGACCTGGCCGCGGTGGCAGCAGGGGTGCCCGCGCCCGGGATGCGGGAGGGTGCGGCGGACAGACCGGAGCCCGCAGTCGAGGCGTCCGGCCTCTCGAAGCGGTACGGCGAGGTCGAGGCCGTCAAGGACGTGTCGTTCTCGGTGTCCCGGGGCGAGGTCTTCGCCTTCCTCGGCCCCAACGGGGCGGGCAAGACCACCACGATCAAGATGCTGTGCACCCTGGCCCGGCCGACGGGCGGAACGGCGACCGTGGGCGGCTTCGACGTGCAGCGCCAGCCCAAGGCCGTGCGGCGCCACATCGGGCTCGTCTTCCAGGAGCAGACCCTGGACGACCAGCTGACGGCCGAGGAGAACCTCCGCTTCCATGCCGTGCTCTACCACGTCCCTCGCGCCGAGGTCGACGGGCGGATCGACCGAGTGCTGCGGCTGGTGGCGCTCGAGAGTCGGCGAAAGGACCTGATCTCGACCTTTTCGGGCGGCATGGCCAGGCGCCTCGAGATCGCCCGGGGCATGGTGCACACCCCGGCAGTGCTCTTCCTCGACGAACCCACGATCGGCCTCGACCCGCAGACCCGGGCACTCATGTGGGAGGACGTCCTCCGGCTCCGCCGGGAGGCAGGGGTCACGATCTTCCTGACGACCCACTACATGGACGAGGCCGAGTACGCCGATCGGATCGCCATCATCGACCAGGGCTCGATCGTCGCCCTCGACACACCCGACGAGCTCAAACACCTGGTCGGGGCAGACACGGTCGAGCTCACCACCGGCGACGACGCCGTGGCATCGGCCCGCCTTTCCCGGGCCGGCTTCCGGGTGGGCGGGGGCGGTGAGACCCTGGTGGTCTTCGCCGAGAACGGTGAGGCCCAGGTCGCCCGGCTGATCGAGGTCGCCGGAGTGCCGGTGAGCAACGTCCACGTCCACCGCCCGACGCTCGACGATGTCTTCCTGCACTTCACCGGGCGTCAGATCCGCGAGGACCATGTCGAACACGCCATGCCCATGCGCATGCGGGCAATGGCTCGGCGCCGCTAGGAGAGCAGGTGGCCACCGTGGACCAGTCCAACCACAGCGCTGTCCTTGTCGATGAGGGGGAGGACCTCGCTTCGGAGCTGCGGACCATCGGCATGGTGTGGGAGCGGGAGCTCATCCGCTTCGCCCGCACCCGCACGCGGATCCTGTCGAGCTTCATGCAGCCCGTCTTGTTCCTGTTCGTCCTGGGCTACGGGATGTCGACCCTGATCGGGACGACGGAAGGCTTCGACTTCAAGAAGTTCGTGTTCCCCGGCATCGTGGCGATGTCGGTGGTCATGACGGCGATGTTCTCCGCCATCTCGATCGTCTGGGACCGCGAGTTCGGCTTCCTGCGCGAGATGGTCGTCGCCCCGGTCAGCCGGGCGGCGCTCGTGATCGGCAAGACCCTCGGGGGGGCGAGCATCGCCACGATCCAGGGCACGATCATGCTGGTGCTCGCCCCGCTCATCGGCGTGCATCTCACCGTGCTCCTCGTGGTGGAGGTGATCGGGCTCGAGCTGCTCATGGCAGTGGCGATGACGACGTTCGGGGTCTTCATCGCCAGCCGCATCCAGAAGATGGAGGGGTTCCAGGTCGTCATGCAGCTGCTGCTGTTCCCGATGCTCTTTCTCTCCGGGGCACTCTTCCCCCTGAAGGGCCTGCCGACCTGGCTGGCGGTCATCACCCGCGTCAACCCCCTCACGTATGCGGTGGACCCCCTTCGGCACGTCGTCTTCGCCGTGCAGCACATGCCGCCGGCCGCTGCGGCTCGGTTCTCGACCGGTGTGACCCTGTTCGGTTACAGGCTGCCGCTGGCGGTGGAGGTCGGCTTCGTGTGCGTCTTCGCCCTCCTGTTCCTGGTGGTGGCGGTCGCCGGCTTCGGACGACCCGAATGACCGGGGCCCGCCCTCGAGGTCGCACACGGATCGACCGGGCGCCCGAGTGTCGGGATGGGGACGCGGGCGCCGTCGGAGGGATCCGTGCGGATGTTCGGTCCCCGACGATCGGGCGTCCCGGCGCCCGGGCATTGGGGCTGGGCGGGGCTCAGAGACCCACGACCATCCGGGTGATGCGGTCCCTGATCCCGGTGGGGATGAGGGGTTGGGCGAGGGCAATGGCCCGGGCATCGGGGCCGACGAGGTAGCGGGCCCTGGGCGAACGCGCCGTGAGCGCCTTGCCGATCGTCCTTGCCACGCCCGCGGGCTGACCCATGACGCCCGAGAACATGGTGAGCAAGGTGCGAGCCCGCTCATAGCCGACCTCGTAGTCCGACCGACCGTGCCGGGCGACATCCCGGTCGAGCTCCTCCCAGATCCCGGTCTTCACCCCCCCGGGCTCGATCAGCACGACTCTGACCCTGTCGCGGACGACTTCGAGACGCAGGGCGTCGGAGGCCGCCTCGAGGGCGTGCTTGCAGGCTTGGTACCACCCGCTCAGCGGTGTCGTCGTCAACCCGTAGATCGACGAGACGTTCACGACCCTGCCCCCGCCCGATTCGCGCATGTGGGGCAGGGCCAGCCTGGCCAGCCGCATCGGCGCGACCACCATCGTCTCGAGCTGTCGACGCGCCTCCTCGTCGGTCGTGTCCTCGATGGCGCCGATGCCCGAGTACCCGGCGTTGTTGACGACCGCCCAAGGCCGCAGCTCCTCGATGACAGCGGCGCAGCGCTCGGCATCGGTCACGTCGAGCAGGATCGTGTCCACCGAGGTGCCGGAGCTCGCGGCCGCCTTGGCGACGTCTGCTCCCTTCGACTCCGACCGGACCGAACCGACCGAGTGGAACCCGAGGCCGGCCAGGTGCACCACGGTGGCCAGGCCGATGCCCGAATTGGCCCCCGTGGTCAGAACCGTCCGCTTGTCACCACTCAACGCAACGCGCCGCGTCGTCGGCTACTTCGGCGAGTGGGAGGGCCCTTCGGTCGAGCCACACCTCGTCGGTCGCCTTCACGGTCTTCTCCGCCGCCTGGGTCCGTGCACCGAGCGGTTGCCCGACGATCCGGTCCACGGTGCCGTGGTCTGTGCTGGTCATGATGCCGTCCTCGTCGATCGCGCGCCTCCCGGCGGAGGCCCCCGACCTGCAGATCACGTTGACAGCGTCGACCCAGGCGGAATAGAGCCTTTGTCCCCTGCTGCTCGTCCCCTGCTGCTCGTCCCCTGCTGCGACCCGGCTGTCGACGACCTGCAGGGGGCGGGGGCCTGGGACGCCCGGCGTGCGGCCGCGTCACCCCTGCCGTGCGAGGCGCCAGCGCGCCAGTTCGTGGTGCAGCCAGCCGCTCTCCCAGAAGCTGACGTCGCCGCCCCCGTCGAGGAGGGCCTGGTGGGCGTCGATCATGACGTCGACGGCGGCGCCGTGCGACGGCTCGCGCCGGAGGACGGCCTCGGCCAGATGGATGGCCACGACGGCCTCGCCCGCCCCGAGCCTGGTGCGCGCCCGTGCGGCCACGGCGTCGGGCCCGGCCAGGTCGACGAGCTCGGCGAGCGCTTCTCCGGGCTCCACCGGGTACAGCTCGGTAGTCGAGCGCAGGCGGAACCATCCCACGTACGTCTCCCAGATGGTGCGCACGCCCCACGCCACCGTGCCGTAGCCCTCCCCCACGCGCAGCTCGGGTGGCAGGCGGATCTCGCGCATCAGCGTGAACACGTCCGTGCCCTCGTTCATGCCGACCAGCGTCGCGCGGTGCACGTGGTCGACGGCGTCGTGGAGCCGGGCCAGCGATCCGTCGATGAGCGCCTGCCCGACGATGGGCTGGTGGCGCCCGGTCACCAGCATCGAGGGCCGCAGCGCCCGGACGGTGCGGATCGACGCCAGGTACGGCTCCACCAGGCGGTAGCGGTCGCCCCGCAGGGTGTTGAGGTTCGGGAAGTGCGGGAAGAGCGGACCCACCAGGTTGCTGATCATGCAGATGCCGTGCTGCGGCAGCCACACCACGCAGCTGTCGACGGTCTCGCCGCCCGGCGTGGCGATGAGCTCCAGTTCGAGGCCGCCCACCCGGAGCTCGAGGCGTCGCACGAAGGTGTCGTCGGGGACCGGCTTGTCCTGGCGCATGGGGATGCCCGGGTTCTGCGCGGCGATCTCCTTCGCCCGGCGGCCGCTGACGTCGAACCACACGGCGGCCGTGCGCAGCCGCAGGGCGGCGATGCGCTCGTCGTCGTGCTGGCATGCCTGGTTGTCGGCCTGGGCCACGTAGCGCGTGCCGGGCTCCCGGAACAACCCGACGCCGCCGACGTGGTCGACGTGCGCCTGGGTGGTCACGACGTACGGCGTCGGGCCCGGGCACACGGCGTCGAAGACGCGCTTGTGGTGCGGCGCCTCGTAGCCCATGCCCGTGTTCACGATCACCCGGCCGGCATCGGTCACGAGCATGTAGGCCGCCGTCGTCCCCCCCGAGCGGTACAGGAAGTCGGTCAGGCGGTGCGCCGGGTCGTCGTAGACGGGGGTCAACAGCTCCTTGCCGGGTCGCTCGTCGACCAGACGGTCCACGGCCCCCGGGTCGACGGGGGTGGTGTCGTCATGCGTCGGACTGCTGGCACTCATCGGACCTCCACCTCCACCGGGACGGCGTCGTGGTAGAAGCTGAAGTGGGCGCGCACCTCGTCGGGCCGGACGCCGAAGTCGACACGCAGGTCGTAGGCGACCTGGCCGTCCTTGTCCCGCGGGTGACCGGCGACGTAGGCCCTGATCTGCGCCCGCGCCCCGTCGGTCACGGCCAGCCCGGCTGTCTCGTAGATGCGCTCGACGGTGGCCTCGTCGTCGGCCATGAATTCGTGGAACAGCACGTCCGCCCGCCGGTCGGCCGGCACGAGGTGCCCGTCGCGGAGGGACGCCTCGAGCAGGCGGCGGATGCGGTCGGTCCAGTAGGTGAGGTACCAGTCGGGCTCCGGGGTGCGGTAGCTCATGCGGGCCGCGTAGGCCATCATCGTCGCCGCCGACTGCACCACCGACACCGGGTCGCGGTGCGTGACCACCACGGTGGCGTCCGGGAAGGTGGCGAGCAGCGGGCCCAGCTGCTCCAGGTGCTGCGGGGACTTGAGCACCCAGCGCTCGCCGGGACGACGCCACTGCAGGATCTGCAGCACCGTCTTCAGGTAGCCGTAGTGCGGGGTCTGGTCGTGCGCCAGGTAGTGGTCACGCCAGCGCGGGGCGCGGGCGACCCATTCGAGCTGGTAGCTCGAGAAGTCGGGCAGCTGCAGCTCCAGCTCCTCGTGGACGTGGTCGGGGCGCATGGGGTGCATGGCGGCCATGACGGGGAGCATGGCCTCCATGCCCTTCCAGTCCTGTTCCGCCCGGCGGTAGCGGGGGTCGGCGGCGGGTGACGCAGCCGGCGCATCGTCGGGGCCCGGTACCGGCTCGTAGCTCTCCCACAGCGGCAGCGAGCGCAGGCGCCGGTCGGCGGCGATGAGGTTGACCAGGTGGGTGGTGCCCGACCGGGGCAGCCCGACCACGACGATGGGCGAGGCGATCTCGACGTCGAGGATCTCCGGGTGCCGGGTGAGCAGGTCCCGGATGCGGAGGCGGTTGCCGGCGTAGCGCACGCAGTCCCGGAACAGCATCATCCGCCCGAGCCCGGTGCGCTCGGGGTCGGCGTCGACCTCGTCGAGCCACAGGCCGAGGCGGGCCCGGAAGTCGTCGGCCCCGAAGTCGGCGAGGTCGGTGCGCTCGACGGCGGCCGCCAGAACGGCGTCCACCGTCAGCTCGACGGGGTGGCGCTCGCCGTGGTCGAGGGCGGCGCGCTGCACGTCGGTGAGCTCGGGCTCACGCAGGTCGGTGATGCGGATGCGCGCCCCGGAGGTCATCCCTGGACCGAGAAGCCGCCGTCGACCGGGAGGGTCTGTCCGGTGACGTAGCGCGCCGCCGGGCTGGCGAGGAACAGGACGACGGGCGCGATGTCGGCGGGCGTGCCGAAGCGACGCATCGGGGTGCGCTCCAGGATCGGCTTGGTGATGGCGTCGTGCGGCATCATGATCGCGGTCATGTTGGTCTCGATGACGCCGGGCGCCACCGCGTTCACGCGGATGCCGTGGCGGGCCCAGGCGACGGCCAGGGTCTTGGTCATCTGCACCACGCCCGCCTTGGCGGCGCCGTAGCCGGGGACGAACTCGATGCCGAAGTAGCTCGCCATCGAGCCCAGGTTGACGAGGCTGGCGCCCCCGTCGACGGTGCTCGCCTCCAGGAGCGGCCGGCAGGCGCTCGCCATGCGGAAGGCGGAGAAGAGGTTGACGGCCACCACCTCCTCGAACACCGCCGGGTCGTACTCGCTGCGGCCGCCGGGCAGGTTCTGGCCGGCGTTGTTGACGAGCACGTCGAGGCCGGGCAGGGCGGCGGCCACGGCGTCGACGGCCCCGGGGTCGGGCAACCGGCAGGGGTGGTAGGCGAAACCGCTGAGGTCGTGGTCGTACTCGCCGGCCGATCCCCGGGTGCCGGTGATGGCCACCTCGGCGCCGGCGTCGCGAAAGGCGGTGGCGATGCCGAGGCCGATGCCGTTCGAGCCGCCGGTGACGAGCACGCGTGCCCCGGAGTAGTCGAAGGTGGTCGCTACCACACCGGCTCCCACCGGCCCGAGGCCGCCGAGCGCACCATCGCCAGCGCGGCGCGCACCTCGCCCAGCGAGTGCTCCGCACCCGCGGGCGCGGGGACGCCGTCGAGCACGGCCGCCTCGAAGGCGGCCATCTGGCGCTCGTAGCTCTGCAGATAGCCACCCTGGCCGACGACCGTGCCGCCGGGGTCGGACCCGTCGTAGTGCTTCACCCGCCCGAGGACGTCGATCACGAGCTCGCCGCGGCTGCCGGTGACCTGGAACAGCGGGAGTGGCGCCGTGGGCCCCGGCGACAGCACGACGTCGAAGCTGGCCACCACGCCGGACTCGAAGCGGCACAGCGCCCGGCACATGGACTCCCCCTCCATGGCCTCGAACGGGCGGGCGGTGGCCGCCACCACCTCGGACAGCTCCCCCAGCCACATGCGCAGCGGGCGCATCCAGTGCGAGCCCACGTCGAGGGCCACGCCGCCTCCGGCGTCGGCCACCGAGAAGCGCCAGTTGCCGGGGCCGGCGAACTCGGCCATGGGCGGGGCGCAGTGCCAGGCCCGCGCCGTGATCACCTCACCCACCGCACCCTCGTCGACGAGACCCTTGGTCAAGACCACCTCCGGCCAATACTGGGCGTTCTCGGCCACGAGGAAGACCGCCGGCGAGCGCCGGGCGGCGGCGAGGATGCGATCGCACGCCTCCACCGTGGGTGCCATGGGCTTCTCCAAGAGCACGTGCCGGCCGGCGTCGAGGGCGGCGACGGCCAGCCCCTCGTGGAGCCGGTGCGGGACCATGATCAGCGCGGCGTCGAAGGCGTCGGCGTCGAGGGCGTCCTCGAGGGAGCCGAACGCCTCGGCGCCGGTCTGCTTCGCCATGACCCGGGCGCGCTCGACGTCGACGTCGACGGCGGCGGTGACGTCGGTGCGCGGCGCGCCGGCGCGCAGGGCGGTCAGGTGCCACGGCGCGATGGCCCCGCACCCCACGAAGGCCAACCGCAGGCGACGCCCGGCGTCGGGGACTGGCGCGACCATGGGGGGCTACCCTACGTGCGCGCTATGGGACCTGCACAGGAGCCGGGACGGCCGACGGCACGGCGGGCGGCGCGGCCCGGGGCCGTCCTCCCCGGGCCCGTCCGGCAGAACGGCTATGTCGTGCGCCACCTGCAGCGCGCCGTCGACGCCTGGCTCGAGGCCGGTGTCGGTCCCTGGCTCGTGATGCCGCACATGAAGCAGACGGGCTCGCTCTACCGGGGACGGCCGACCGAGCCGGTGGTGTCCATCGCCTTCGCCAACTCGGGCGAGCTCCAGCTCGAGCTCATCGAGCAGGAGGACGACGCCCCCAGCATCTACCGGGAGTTCCTCGACGCCGGCCGGGAGGGGTTCCACCACCTGGCCTGGTGGGCCGAGGACTTCGGGGCCGTGGCCCGGGCCGCCGGGGAGGCGGGCTGGCCGCTGGTGCACGCCGGCGACGGCGGAGGCATGGCGCAGTTCGCGTACTACGACACCGGCGGCGTCACGAGCACCGTGGTGGAGGTCATGGAGCTGACCGACGCCACCCGTTGGCTGGTCAGCACGGTGCGCGACGCCTCGGTCGGCTGGGACGGCTCCGACCCGGTCCGGAGCCTCTTCTGACTCCCGGCCGTCTCCACCCCGTGCCGGGGGTCGGAGTTATGGCAGGATCACGCCGGTCCTCGCCAGGCCGGCGGGGTCGGAGGGGGTGTGCGATGGAGATCGCGGTCGTGGGAGCGGGCGTCGGCCGGACGGGGACGCATTCGCTGAAGCTGGCGCTCGAGCAGCTGCTGGGGGGCCCGTGCCACCACATGATCGAGATGATGGGCGATCCCAGCCAGATCCCCGCCTGGACCGACGCCATCGACGGCAAGCCCGTCGACTGGTCGGAGATGCTGGCGCGCTACCGGGCCATCGTGGACTGGCCGGGTGGCTCGTTCTGGCCGGAGCTGTCCGGCGCCTTCCCCGACGCCCTCGTGCTGCTGTCGGTGCGCGACCCCGATGTCTGGTACCGCAGCGCCGCCAACACCATCTTCCTGGCATTCGACCAGGTGCCCCCGGAGCTCGCGCCGTGGATGGAGGCGGTGCGCCGCCTGCTGCGCGACCGGTTCAGTGACAAGTTCGACGACCCGACGGCCATGATGGACGCCTTCGCGCGCCACAACGACGCCGTGCGCGCCGCCGTCCCCGCCGGCCGCCTGCTGGAGTGGTCCCCCGAGGACGGCTGGGGCCCGATCTGCGAGCGGTTGGGGTTGGCGGTCCCCGCCGAGCCGTTCCCCCTCACCAACTCGACGGCCGAATTCCGCGAGATGCTGGGCCTGGCCCCGCTCAGCTAGACAGCAGAGCGACACCGGCGAGTCGGCACCGGCGAGTCGGCACCGGCGAGCTTTGATCGGGCCCGGCGTCGGCCGCCGGGCACGGAAGGGGGATGCATGGCCGTTCGGTACGCGGCGAGGAGCCCGGAGCAGCTGCGCAGCCGGGAGGTCGAGAAGACCTCGGTCGGCGCCTGGTCCACCGTACTGGTCGCCACCTTCGAGACGGATCCCGACGTCCTGGCCTCGGTGCTCCCCCAGCCCCTGGAGCCATCGTCCCGGCCGCTCGCCAAGGCCACCTTCGCCAGCGTCGACATCCCGGGCCTGCCGACCTTCGGGGCCGGGAGCGTCTCCGTGCAGTGCATGCACGAGGGCACCGTCGGCTACTACTGCCTGGTGATGCCCATGAGCACCGAGCAGTCGGTCATCGGCGGCCGCGAGACGTTCGGGGAGCCCAAGAAGATCGGCCAGGTCACCGTGACCGTCGACGGCGACGACGTGCGGGGCACCATGGGTCGGATGGGCGTCACCTTCGCCGAGTTCACCGGCCGCGTCACGAGGGAGCTCGACGTGCCCCCGGTCGAGACACGCACCGACTTCTACTTCAAGGCCCTCCCCGCCCCCGACGGCAAGGGACTCGACGCCGACCCCAGCCTCGTCTACTGCACCCGCGAGGAGACCGTGCGGTGGGTGAAGGCGTGCGAGGGCGAGCTCGTGCTGCGCGAGTCGCGCGTCGACCCGGTTGCCGACCTCCCGGTCCGGGCACTCACCGACGTGACCGTCGGGGAGCGCAATTCCATCCAGCGGGGGCGGATCCACTCGACGGTCCCGGCGGCGTGGATCGTGCCGTTCATGCACCAGCGCTACGACGACCTGTCCCCGCTGGGCGAGGGCTGACGGGCCGATGCGGGTCCACGGAGCGGGCCCGACGACGGCACGGTCGACGACGGCACGGCCGACGACGCAGGCGGGCTGACGGCGATGGACTACGAGGACAAGGTGGCCGTGGTCACGGGCGGCGCCGGCGGCATCGGCCGGGGGCTCGTGCACGCGCTGCTCGACCGGGGGGCGCGTGTGGTCGTCGCCGACGTGGAAGAGGGCGCGCTCGACATCGCCGTGCGCGAGTGCACGGCGCGCGGCGCGGTGCGCGGGGTGCGCACCGACGTGGCCGACACCGCCTCGGTCGAGGCCCTCGCCGACGACGTCTACACCACCGAGGGCCGCTGCGATCTGCTGTTCGCCAACGCCGGGGTCACCTCGGGGGGAGGCGGCCTGCCGTGGGAGCAGGAGATCAACGACTGGCGGTGGTGCTTCTCGGTGAACGTCTTCGGGGTGGCCGCCACCGTGCTCACCTTCCTGCCCCGCATGCTCGACGCCGGCGCGCCGGCCGACGTCGTGGCCACCTCGTCGGGCGACGGGGGCGTGGCCCCGGTGCCCCACGCCAGCGTGTACGCCGCGTCCAAGGCCGCCGTGAGCTGCTTCATCGAGGCCGTGGCCCACCAGCTCCGTACAGTCGGCGCTCCGGTCGACGCCCACGTCTTCTACCCCGGTGGCGGGCTCCTCGACACCGGCCTGTGGACCGCGGCGCGCAACCGGCCGCCCGAGTTCGAGCGCGTGCGGCCCCGCAAGCCGGCACCCGGCACGACCTTCGCCGAGTTCAAGTCCCAGCTCGAAGCGGCCGGGCTCCCGGCCACGGTCGTCGACCTCGACCGGCTCGGGACCAAGGTCCTGGAGGACCTCGACGAGGGGCGCTACGTCCTGGGACCGGACGCGGCGCGCTTCGGGCCCCTGCTGCACCGCCGGGCCGACGCCATCGCCGGCGGGGAGCTGCCCCCGACGCTGCTGCACTGAACGCCCGTTGCACCGAGACACTGCGCACGCAACGCCTGTGCGCCGAGACACTGCGCACCGAGCATCTGTGCGCCGAGACACTGCGCACCGAACGCCTGTGCGCCGACTGGAGCCCGGTATGGAGAACCGCTACACGGTCATCTCGTCCGACACCCACTGCGGGGCCGACGTCACGGACTACCGGCCGTACCTGGCGTCTCGGTTCCACGACGAGTTCGACGCCTGGGCCGCCACCTACGAGGTACCCTTCGCCGACCTGCGCGCCCCCACCGCCTACCGCAGCTGGGACTCCGACCGGCGCATGGCCGAGCACGAGTCCGACGGCATCGTGGCCGAGGTCCTCTTCCCCAACACGGTCCCGCCGTTCTTCGAGGAGGGCAACCTGGTGGCGCTGCCCCCGGGCGAAGCCGACTACGAGCGGCGCTGGGCGGGCGTGCAGGCCCACAACCGCTGGCTCGCCGACTTCTGCGCGGCGGTACCGGGCCGGCGGGCCGGCGTCGTCCAGGTCTTCGTCAACCGGCTCGAGGACGCCCTGGCGGAGGTGTCGTGGGCGGCGGAGCACGTCGACGTCTTCGGGGGCGTCCTCCTGCCGTCGATCCCGCCGGGTTCCGACCTCCCCCCCCTGTACGACCCGCACTACGACCCGCTGTGGCGCCGCTGCGAGGAGCTCGGCGCCGTGGTCAACGTGCACGCCGGCGCGGGACTGCCGGCCTACGGGGAGCTCGAGATCGCCCGGGCCATCATGCTGGTGGAGCTGCCCTGGTTCAGCCACCGGGCGCTGTGGCACCTCATCTTCGGCGGTGTGCTGGAGCGCTTCCCCGCCCTGAAGGTGGCCCTCACCGAGCAGGGCGTGGCGTGGCTGCCGCGCGGGCTCGAGACCCTCGACTGGTTCTACGGCCGCATGGTCCACGGCGGGGCGGCCGAGGCCCTGTACTTCGGCGCCGCCGCCAAGGGCATGTCGATGAAGCCGTCGGAGTACTTCGCCCGCAACGTGTGGGTGGGCGCCTCGTTCCTGCGGTCGTCGGAGTCCGCCCTGCGGCCCGGGTTCGGCCCCGACCGCATCATGTGGGGCGACGACTACCCCCACTCCGAGGGGACGTGGCCCTTCAGCCGCGAGGCCCTGCGCGTCGCCTTCGCCGGCGAGGACCCCGAGGTCGTGCAGCGCTGCGTCGGGGCCAACGCCGCCGCCCTGTACGGCTTCGACCTCGACGCCCTCGCCCCCCTGGCGGCGCGGTTCGGGCCGCTCGTCGACGAGATCGCCGTGCCCATCGACGCCGGTGACTACCCGGTGGCGTCCACCTCCAACGCCTTCGACACCACCCAGGTGCTCCGGGCCTGGTAGCTCCGGTCAGCGGGTGGGCGTGATGCCATACTCCGCCAGCCACCACTTCGCCGACGCCGCCGCGCCCGGGTCCGCCGCCAGCGCCGGGTCCTGGCCGAGGTCGTGCGGCGTCGGGCCGATGCGGTCGGCCACCGGCTGCAGGGCCTCGAGGTCGAAACCGTAGACCCGGGCGGCGGTGGCCCCGAGCAGCTGCTTGGTCTCGTCGACGGGCACGTCGCAGAAGTCGGCCTTCAGCTTGGCGGCGGTGTTCGGCCACGAGCCCTCGGGGTGCGGGTAGTCGGTCCCCCACATCACGGCGTCGAGGCCCAGGACGTGGCGCCGGCGGATCTCCTCCTTCGACATGGTCGACGCCCCCGCGAAGAGGTTGGTGCCGAAGTACTCCGACGGCAGCTTGGAGATCTTGCCCTCCAGCATCGCCGCCATCTTCTTGGTGGTGTGCCCCCCGCCCATGTACTGGTCCCACTTCCACTTGGAGTCGGCGACCCAGTAGGCGGCGGCTTCGGTGACCACGAACATGAGCCCGGGGTGCCGCTCGAAGGCCCCGGAGAACAGCAGGTGCCACGACGGGCGCGCCGCCCACCACACCACCTCGGCCAGGTAGATGCCGAGGTGCCCGTTGTACTCCTCCTGCGGTGCCTCCCCCGAGTGGGTGTGCACGGGAAGGTGCCCGGCCGCGCACGCCGCCCAGAAGGGCTCGTACACCTCGCTGCTGTAGGGCGGGCGGTCCCGCCACATCGTGGGGATCATGACCCCGCGGATGCCGGGCTGCTCGGCGGCCCACTCCGCCTCCTGCACGGCCCGCGCCGGGTCGTGGCACAGCGGCACCAGCGCGATGCCGGCCCGGCGCTCGGGGCTGGTGGCGCACAGCTCGGCCAGGAACCGGTTGTGCGCCCGGGCCCCGGCGAAGGCGAGGTCGGGGTCGTCGATCTCCCCCGCCGACAGCCCGGCGCCGAACGGCGGCGAGCCCATCCCGGTGATGGCGTCGGCGTCGGCGAAGAGCACGTCGGCCGCCACGCCGTCCTCGTCGAGCTCCCGGTCGCGCACCGCCGGGTCGTACGCCCCCCGGAGGCCGTCCGCGTTGGAGGTCTCCCATCCCATGATGAACTCGAAGTTCGTCTCGAGCTTCACGGCGCGCTCCGCCTCCTTGCGGGCCACCCACTCGTCGAAGGCGGGGTGCAGGCGCGACTCCAGGTACGGCCGGTAGTCGGCCAGGGGGAGGCCGCAGTGGCCGTCGGCGGAGATGATCACGTAGTGCTCGGACACGGCAACCCTCCTCGTGGACACACGACCGTCACCCGACACAGTGTCGCCGACGGGCCCCACCTCGGCAGCCGGTGCGGGGCATCAGCCGAAACGGAACCCGACACCGGTGAGCTCCTCGGACACGTCCCACAGGCGCCGGGCGGTGTCGGTGTCCCGGGCGGCCCGGACGAACGGGACCTGCTTCGGGTGCCCCCGCATGCCGAAGAGGGCGTCGGGGCCGAAGTACCGGCCGCCCTCGACGCCGGCCGCGGTGGCGCCGTAGAGGCTCGGCAGGGCCCCGGCCGCCGCGCTCTGGGCGAACACGGTGTTGGCGAGGTCGTTGCCGCGCTCCATGAGCCGCGACCCGGTCATGCGCGGTCCGACGCGCTGGAGGTTGGTGGCGGCGTAGCCGGGGTGCGACGCCACGCTGACCAGGTCCGCGCCGGCGTCGGTCGCCCGCCGGTGCAGCTCCAGCGTGAACAGCTGGTTGGCCAGCTTCGCCTGGGCGTAGGCGCTCCACTTGCCGTAGTGGCGCACACCCTGCAGGTCGTCGAACCGGATGCGGCCGATGCGCGCCACCTCGCTGCTGAGCGTCACGACCCGGGCCCCCGGACGGGCGAGGAGGGTGTCGAGCACCAGGCCGGTGAGGGCGAAGTGGCCGAGGTGATTGGTGCCGAACTGCATCTCGAACCCGTCCGCGGTCTCCCGCCGGGGGATGGCCATGACCCCGGCGTTGTTGACCAGGACGTCCAGACCGTCGAGCTCGGCGTGCAGCGCATCGGCGCACGCCCGGACCGACGACAGGTCGGCGAGGTCGAGCAGCTGGAGCCGCACGTCGGCGGCTGGCACCGCCGCCCGGATGCGGTCCACGGCGGTGCCACCCCTGGCCTCGTCCCGGCAGGCGAGGACGACCCGGGCGCCCGCCCGGGCCAGGGCCATCGCCGTCTCGAAGCCCAGGCCGCTGTTGGCCCCGGTGACCACGGCGGTACGGCCGGCGAGCGGCGGGATGTCGTCGGTGGTCCACCGGGCCATGGACAGCGACCCTACGGGGACGGGGCCGGATCTTCCAGGCCGCCGGGCCGCCGGCGTCAGCCGGGCCCTGTCAGCCGGGCCCTGTGAGCCGGGCCCTGTCAGGGAGGGCCCTTCGGCACGCTCCGTAGTGTCCTGACGTCTATCCGCGCGTGAGTCCTTCGGCCCTGCCGTCGCCGCCGGCGGCGGCCCACGATGAGACCACGGCGGGGAGGAGGTCCCGCCGGGAGGAGCCGGCGCCAACCGGGGACCGGTCGGTGCCGGGGAGGCACCAGGCGCGTCGTGGGCACGCCACCAACGGCCCCGGGGGCGCCCGAGGAGGAGGACGCATGTTGGTACGTGAGTTCATGCACAGCCCCGCCGTCACCACCGGCCCCGACGCGACGCTCGCCCACGCCGCCCGTGAGATGGACCGGTTCAACGTGGGATGCCTCGTCGTGGTCGCCGACGACGGCCACATGATCGGCATCGTGACCGACCGCGACATCGCGGTGAAGGGGGTGGGCGGGGGCCATGACGCCGGGACCTCCGTGTCCACGGTGATGACCAAGAGTGTCGCCACGATCCAGGGCAACGCGCACATCTCCGAGGCCGCCAGCAAGATGGCGGTGTGGGGTGTCCGCCGGATGCCGGTCGTCGGCGTGTCCGGTGCGCTCGAAGGCGTGATCGCTCTCGACGACGTGACGACCGCCATGAGCGACGAGATCGGGTTCCTCCGCAGGACCGTCTCGGCGCAGACGAGCGGGGGGCGCGGCTGGGACGAGCCGTGAGGGACCACCCCAAGCTGCTCGGCAACGACTTCGCCCGCCGCTGGGACCGACGGGGGCCTGCCGACGGCCCGGACCGACCCCGGGTGCTCATCGAGGAACCCGACATCGCCGAGGCCTTCGGCTGTTGGTGCCTCTTGGCCGACAACGGGTACGAGGTGTCGTGGTGCCCGGGGCCGGTGGGCCCGCCGACCCGCGTGTGCCCGCTCGTGGCCACCGGGCACTGTGGGCTGGTTCAGCACGCCGACGTGGTGGTGTCGTCACTCGGGCTTCATCGGGAGGCGTCTCGGATGGTGGTCGCGGCCCTCAGGCGCCGGCACCCGGAGACGCCGCTCGTCGTGCAATCCCCCCAGCAGTCCCTGGTGGTGCAACAGGCGCCCCGGTTCGAGGAGTCCTGGGGAGCCGTGCCGATGCCCGTGTCGTGTCGAACCCTGCTCGACTCGGTCGCGCTCGCCCTCGCCGGCCCCGTCGGAGCGCCACACGGCGATCGCACCGTCGGCTGTTGAAGGGCGCCGACGCGGCCCCGGACCGGACACTCCACGAGGTCCCCGCTGCCCGGTGCCGCCGCCCCTCGCCACCGGACCCCGGCGCGACCCACGGGGAAAGCCCGAGCCGCCGACGCGCCACGCTCGGTGGCGATATGATCGCGGCCGACTTCAACGCCGACCAGGTCCTGGCGGCGTCCGTGGCGGGAGGGTGTCATGTTCGGAGACCGGTCGGCTCGGGCCCGGTGGGCGGTGGTGGTGCCGCGGTTGGCGCTCGTCGCAGGTATCGGGGGCGTCACCCTGATCGGCGCCGGGGTGGCCACCGCGCCGGCGGCGACCCCGGCCCTCCAGATGGTGCCCAACCACTTCCTCGGCACCGCCCGCACGATCGCCCGCACGTCGTCGCCGTCGGCCTCGACCCCTGCGCCGTGCTGGGCGTCGTCGAACTGGTCCGGCTACGCGGTCAGCCAGACGGCGATCTCGGGCCTGCCGTGCGTGCCCGCCTCGGGTCAGACCTACACCGGCGTCACGGGGACGTGGACCGTCCCCACGGTCACGGGGTCGAGTCGAACGTCCACGTACTCGGCGGCCTGGGCCGGCATCGACGGCTTCGCCAACTCGAACCTCATCCAGGCCGGCACCGAGCAGGACTACACCGGCGGCAAGGCCCGGTACTCGGCCTGGTGGGAGATCCTCCCCGCGCCCGAGACGGTCATCCCGTCGATCACGGTCCTCCCCGGTGACGCCATGACGGTGTCGATCACCAAGGGCTCCTCGTCGCAGTGGTCGATCACGGTGACCGACAACGGCAAGACCGGCCACGCCGCGCAGGCGCCGTTCACCACCACCCAGACCTATGCCGGCCCGGGGACCTCGGCCGAGTGGATCCTCGAGGCGCCCCAGGTGAACGGGCGGATCGCCACCTTGGCGCAGTACGGCTCGGCGCCGTTCGACCACGGTACGGCGAACAGCGTGTCGCCGGGCCTGAAGGTCGGCACCGGCGGCGAGATGGTCCAGGGGAACTTCCGCCGTGCGCAGGTGGTCTCCATCCCGTCGAGCCCCGACACCGGCGCGCCCGCGGGTGACGGCTTCGTGACCGCCTACGGGTCGACCGCACCTCCGGCACCGACGTCGTAACCCGGCCCCGGCGCTCGGCCGGAGCGCATCCGGCCGGAGCGAACCAGGCCGGAGCGCACCAGGCCGGAGCGCCCATGGCCCGTAGCATCACGACGTGACCTCCGCCGTGGCGTCCACCCTGTCGTTCCTGGGCGCGACCGGGACCGTGACCGGGAGCCGGTTCCTCCTCGACACTCCCGGGAGCCGGGTGCTGGTCGACTGCGGGATGTACCAGGGCCTGAAGCACCTGCGAGAGCGCAACTGGGCGCCGTTCCCGGTCGACCCCCGGTCGATCGACGCCGTGGTGCTCACACACGCCCACCTCGACCACTCGGGCTACCTTCCCGCCCTCGTGCGCGACGGGTTCACGGGGCCGATCCTCGCCACCGCCCAGACCGCCGCGCTGGCGGCCATCGTCATGGTGGACTCCGGCCATCTCCAGGAGGAGGACGCCGCCTACGCCAACGCCAAGGGGTTCTCCAAGCACCACCCGGCCCGCCCGCTCTACACCGAGGAGGACGCCCACCGGGCGGCGACGCGGTTCCACCACGTGCCCTTCGCCACGTCCACCGCCGCCACCGCCGACGTCACCGTGACCCTCCGGCCGGCCGGGCACATCCTGGGCTCGTCGACCGCCGAGCTGCGCATCGGCGGTGGCGTGGACCGGACGCTGTTCGCCAGCGGGGACCTCGGCCGGTCGAACCACCCCATCCTGCGGCCGCCGGCGCCACCACCGGAGGCGGACGTCATGCTCGTCGAGTCGACCTACGGGAACCGTGTGCACACGCCGGTCGAGGAGGCCGAGGAGCGGTTGGCGGCGGTGATCTCGCGCACCGCCGCCCGAGGCGGCACCGTCGTGATCCCCAGCTTCGCCGTCGACCGGACCGAGGTGATCCTCCTGGCGTTGCGGCGCATGGTGGCGTCGGGACGCATCCCGCAGCTCCCGGTGTACGCCGACAGCCCCATGGCCCTGGCGGTGCTGCACGTCTACCGCAAGGCGATGGCGTCGGGCGATCCCGAGATCCGCCCCGAGAGCGTCACCGGCGGTGATCCGTTCGACCCCGGCTCGCTGCACGAGCTGCGCACCCCGGAGCAGTCGCGCCAGCTCAACGACGTCGACTTCCCGTCGATCATCATCTCGGCCTCGGGGATGGCGACGGGGGGACGCGTCCTGCACCACCTCGCCCGATGCCTCCCGGACCGGCGGTGCGCCGTCGTGCTCCCCGGCTTCCAGGCCGAGGGGACCCGGGGGCGGCTGCTGGCCGACGGCGCCACGACGGTCAAGATGCTCGGTCGCTACGTCCCGGTGCGCGCCGAGGTCGTGGTCGTCGACGCCTTTTCGGCCCATGCCGACGGCGACGAGATCGTCGACTGGCTCCGCCGTGCGCCGCGAGCCCCGGACACCTCGTTCGTGGTCCACGGCGAGCCCCGCGCCGCGTCCGTGCTCGCCGAGCGTCTGGCCAACGACCTCGGCTGGCACGCCGTCGTCCCCGTGCCCGGTGAGCGCGTGCGCGTGGACTGAGGCCGACCCCCGCGCCACGCACGCAGGCGTCAGGGGACGCCCGGGGTCAGTGACCTCACCGGCCTCATGGTGGGAAGCCCGGCTGGTGGGAAGCCCGGCCACGACGTGCTCCCTCGACGATCGCGGTCCTGGTGATCCGCTAGCCGCAGGTCGGCGGCGCGGGCGGTTCGGGCACCGGGCCGGACGGGCCTGGTGGATCGGACGGGCCTGGTGGATCGGACGGGCCCGCGGCTGCGCCGCGGTTGGGCAGGACGGCCAGCACGACGAAGGCGGCCGCGCCCACGACGCCGGCGCCGACCACCAGCCCGATGTCCATGCCGCTCACGAACGACCGCCTGGCCGCCGCGGTCAGTTGCGCCCCGAGGGGCCCGCCCACGCGCTGGGCCACGGCGAGGGCCCCTCCCAGCGAGCCCAGGATCAGGTGGCGGATGTCGGCGGGGATGGGCTGGTGCGCCAGGAGCGGCGCCATGCGGTCCTGGTAGCGGATGTTGAGGGCGGTTCCCAGGATGGCGACCCCGAGCGCGCCGCCGAGCTGGATGGCGGTGTCGCTCGTCGCCGATCCCACGCCGGCCTCGGCGCGGGGGATCGATCCGAGGACCGACTCGATCGACGGCGCCAGGGCCAGGCCGGTGCCCAGACCCATGAGGACGAACAGCGGAAGGGCATCGGTGTAGGTGCCGTGGACCGTCGTCCTCGACAGCAGGCCGAGCCCGACGGCGATGAGGACCATGCCCGAGAAGACGACCGGCTTGGTGCCGACGATCCGGGCGAACACGCTCGAGAGCGGGGCGGCGACCAGCAGCACCAACGCGATCGGCCCCACCCGCAGGCCGGTCTGCAGCGGGCTGTAGCCGAGGGAGAACTGGAGCCACTGGGTCAGGAGGAAGAACATCCCGAGGAGACCGAACAGCACGAGCCCCATGGCGGCGATGGCGGCGCTGAACCGGCGCGAGCGGAAGAACGCCGTCGGCAGCATGGGGTGGCGCGACCGCTGCTCCCAGCGGACGAAGACGGCGAGCACGACGGCAGCGCCACCGAGGGCGCCCAGCACCAGGGGGGATGTCCATGTGCGGCTGGGGGCCTCGATGATCCCCCACAGCAGCGCGCCCATCCCCACCACCGACAGCAGCGCGCCCACGGGATCGGGGCGCGTGGCCGCGGCGTTGCGCGAATTGGGGACGAGGAAGATGGCGGCCACCAGGCCCGCCGCCGCGATGGGGACATTGACCAGGAACACCGAGCCCCACCAGAAGTGCGACAGCAGCCACCCGCCGACGATGGGGCCGGCCGCCACTCCCAGGCCGGTCGCTCCCGACCAGATGCCGATGGCCCGTGCCCGCTCCCGCTCCTCGGTGAAGACGTTGGAGAGGATCGAGAGTGTCGACGGCATGATCGCCGCCGCCCCGATGCCCATGCAGGCCCGGGCGGCGACGAGGTGGTCCGCCGTCCCCGAGAACGCCGAGAACGCCGACCCCGCCGCGAACACGACCAGCCCGGCCAGGAACACCCACTTCCGGCCGATCCGGTCGCCGAGGCTGCCCAGGACGAGCAGGAGGCCGGCGAACGCCACGGCGTAGGCGTCGACGGTCCACTGCAGCTGGGTGGACGAGGCCTGCAGGCGCCGCACGATGGTGGGCATGGCGACGTTGAGGATGGTGGTGTCCAGGCTGATCAACAGCAGGGACACGCACAGCACCGACAGCACGATCCAACGCCTGACCCCCGCGATCACCCCCGGCGAGGCGGCCCGCGGGTCGGGCCCGGGCCCCTCCCCGCGCCGCGGCTCGACGTCCGTCATGGGCCCAAGTCTCCGACAGGGACCCCCGCCCGCCCTAGGGCCGTTCGACCTTCCCGTCCGTGCCGGAGCTCACCGGGCGAAGGCATGCCACCCGAGCCACATCCAGGCCAGCACGGCCACGCACCGCCCGACGCGGCCGGCGGTGAGCCACCGCACCATCGTGCCGAGGCCCGGTCGGCGGCCGCCCGACATCACGGCGGCGAGCTGGAACACCAGCACGACGGCGGCGAGCACCGCCCACACCAGGAGGGTCGCCTGCCGGCCGGTCACCGGGCCACCAGGTACGCGCCGAACCCCAGCCACGCGGCGACCGCCACGATCTTGCCCGCACGGCTGGCGTCGAGCAGGTCGACGAGGGTGCTGAGCGTGGGGTGGGCGGCGCGGGGCGCGCTCGCGTAGCAGTAGAGCTCCCAGCCACCGACGGCGGCGGCCAGCGCCGGCCAGACGGCCCCGCGACGGCCCCGCGGGCACGCGTGGGCCGGGTCGGTGGCCGTCACGCCGGCCGGCCCGGCCGCGTCGCCAAGTCGGGGGGCCCGCACCCGCAGCACCGTGGCCACGACCACCACGGCCAACGGGACGGCGGTCACGACGTCGGCCGCCCACGTGAACGGGTGGGTGAACGACACCAGCACCCCCCAGGCGACGGCCACGGTGGCACCGGCGGCGATCCGGCGCCGGCCACGGGCACCCTGGTGACGTCGCCACATCCCGCAGGTCTAGCTGCTCCGGCCGCCGGGGGGCGGCGGAGACGCTCTTGTGCCCGACCGGTGCCGATGCGACGATGAGCGACGCTCGAAAGGGGGGCTGCCATGACGCGCACCGAGGCACCGGACATCGATCTCATGGGCGGGGCGTTCTACGCCCACGACCCCTTCCCGGCGTTCGCCTGGATGCGGCGCAACGCCCCCGCCTACCACGACGAGGCCAACGACATCTGGGGCCTCACCCGCTACGAGGACGTCCGGGCGGCCGGGCAGGACCCCCAGACCTTCTCGAGCGCGGGCGGGTCGCGGCCGAACACTCCGCTGCCGTACATGATCGACATGGACGCCCCCGAGCACCGCAAGCGCCGGCGCCTGGTGAGCGCAGGCTTCACGCCCCAGGCCGTGCGCGACCGCGAAGGACGCATCCGCACCGCGTGCGACGACATCATCGACGCCGTGTGCGAGCGCGGCTCGTGCGACCTCGTCGCCGACATCGCCGCCCCGCTCCCCGTCGTCATGATCGCCGACATGCTCGGCTTCGGCACGGGTGACTGGGCGAAGCTCCTGGAGTGGTCCGACACCATGCTCATGTCGCAGGGGTCGGCCGACCCCGACGCTCTCGACAAGGCCACGGCGGCCTTCATCGAGTGGGACGGCTATATCCGCGAGCTCATCGACGAGCGCCGCCGCAGCTACTCGGCCGACGACCTCCTCGGGGTGCTGGTGCAGGGGGAGGTCGACGGGGAGCGCCTCGACGACACCACGCTCGTCTACGAGTCGCTGCTGCTGCTGATCGGCGGCGACGAGACCAGCCGCCACGTCATCTCGGGTGGGATGGAGGCGTTGCTGCGCAGCCCCGACCAGCTCGAGGACGTGCGGGCCGACCGCACGCTGCTGCCGGGCGCCGTCGAGGAGATGCTGCGCTGGGTGACGCCCATCAGGGACATGAACCGCCGGACCACCCGGGACGTCGAGCTGCACGGCGAGACCATCCCCGCCGGCAAGAACGTGCTCCTGATCTACCCGTCGGCCAACCGCGACGAGACCGTCTTCGACGACCCGGAGACCTTCGACATCCGCCGGTCGCCCAACGACCACGTGGCCTTCGGGTTCGGCGCCCACCTCTGCCTGGGGCACCGCCTGGCGCGCGCCGAGATCCTGACGATGGTGGACCGCGTCCTCGACCGGCTCCCCGACATCCGCCTCGCCGACGACGGGGCCCACCCGCTGCGGGAGTCGAACTTCATCGTGGGCTTCGAGTCGCTGCCCGTCACCTTCACGCCGACGGCCCGGCACGCGAGCTGACCCACCACCGGCCCACCGGCTGATCGGCCCACCGGCCCGCCGGCCCGCCGGCCCACCGGCCCACCGGCCCACCGGCCCACCGGCCCACCGGCCGATCAGCCACCCCCGATCCGGGTGTTGTAGTCCTGGATCTTGGCGTTCGCCTCCCGCTCGGCCAACGCCGCGGCGGCCTGCGGGGACTGGTGGTTGCTCAGCATCTGCACCATGCCGTCCTGCACGGCGTTACGCACGCCCTGGTAGTCGCCGATGAGCGAGCCGATGTTGGCGTTGCTGAGCGCCCCCGTGGTGAGCTGGGTGTACCCGACCCGGTAGTTGGGGTCCTGGGCCCAGCGGTTCGCCAGTACCGGCATGGTGGTGGCCGACATCCGCACCGGCACGTAGCCCCCCTCGGCCGCCATCGACGCCTGCACGGCCGGTGAGTCGAGGTACTGGATCAGCTTCCAGGCCGCGGCGCGCTTGGCCGGTGCGGAATGCGACGACAGCCACAACGACCCGTCCCCCACCGGCACCCCCCCGCCCGTGGTGAGCGCCGGCAGCGGGGCCGTGGCGATCTGCACCCCGGGGTACTGCCCGCTCGCCAGGACGGCCTCGATGGGCCCGATGGCGCTCGACGCCTCGAAGGTCATCGCCGCGTTCCCCACGGCCAGCGCGATCAGGTGGTCGAAGTTGTTGGGGTCCGAACCGGTGTCGAGGGCCAGGCCCGACTTCACCATTCCGTCCCACCACTGCCAGATCTTCATGGCGGTAGGGCTCGTCAGGTTGGCCTTCGTGGCCCGGGCAGCCCGCCCGTTCTCGTTGTTCACGTACTGGCCGCCGCTCTTGGCCAGCAGGAACTCGAAGAGATACGGCTGCTCGTGCAGCGAGATGCCGTGCGTCGCCGCGCCGGAGGACACGATCTTCTGCGAGTCCGCCTGCACCTCGGCGAGGGTCTGGGGCGGCTTGTTCGGGTCGAGCCCCGCCTTGCGGAACTTGTTGGGGTCGTAGAACAGGACGATGTTCGACACACCGAACGGCATGGCGCGCTGCACCCCTGCGTACGAGTAGAACTTCAGCGCCCGAGGCAGGTAGTCGCCGAGCGCGTAGTGGCTGGCGTCGATGCAGTCCTGCACGGGAACCGTCGACCGGCTGTCGATGAGCTGGGCGACGGTGGTGTCCTCGAACTGGGCGACGTCGGGCAGGTCGCCGCTCGACAGGCCCGCCTTGTACTTGTTGAAGAGGTCCGCGTAGCTGGGCTGCTGGTTGAGCGTGACGTGCACGTCGGATTGCGACGAGTTGAATTGGTTGATCTGTCCGACCAGCCAGTCGTTGTTGCTGCGCGCCATGGTGTGCCACAGCACGATCTGGACGGGCTTCGGGGCGGCCGCGAAGGCCTGCAGGCCGCACGCGGCGGGGTCCACCACGCCGGTCGCCTTCTTCTGGGTGGTGCTCGTCGACCCCCCGCCGCCTCCGCACGACGCCGCTACGAGGGCCGCGGCCAGAGAGAGGAGCACCACGCCGGCGCGGCGGTGACGGCGCGCCGGCGGCCGGCCCCTGGTGTCGGTGTCGGTGTCGGTGTCGGTGTGGCTGTGCATGACGCGCCTCCTCGGTGTGCTCATCCCTTCACGGCCCCGGCCGTCAGCCCCCGCACCAGTTGCTTCTGGAACACCAGCAACAGGACGAACAGGGGCAGGGCGGCCAGCACGGTGCCGGCGAAGGTGACGTTGATGTCGTTGATCTGGGTGCCGCTCAGGTACTTGAGCCCGATCTGCACCGTGCGCAGCCGGTCGTCCTTGGTCACGATGAGGGGCCACAGGTACTGGCCGAAGGCGCCGAAGAAGCTGAACAGGCCGAGTGCGGCGATCGACGGGCGCGCCAACGGCACCGCCACCCTGGTCATGAAGCGCCAGTGCCCCAGACCGTCGAGCGCCGCGGCGTCGCGCAGGTCGCGCGGCAGGCCGAGGAAGGCCTGGCGCAGCAGGAAGGCGCCGAACCCGGTGGCGAGGAAGGGCACCGTGAGCGCCAGGTACGTGTTGTACCAACCGAAGGTCACCACCGTCTGGACGTTGGTGAGGAACGTGACCTCCAGCGGCACCATCATCGTGGCCAGGAAGGTCACGAACAACGTCTTCTTGAAGGGGAACTCCAAGAAGGCGAAGGCGTAGGCCGCCGCGATGGAGGTGGCCAGCTGGCCGGCGACGATCACGATGGTGACGATGAAGCTGTTCGCCAGGTACCGGCCCAGGTGCCCCTGGGTCCACGCCGTGGCGTAGGTGGACCACACCGGGTGCGTGGGGAACAGGGTGGGTGGCCGATTGGCGATCTGGTCGGGCCGCAGCAGCGAGTTGACCACCGTGATGTAGATCGGGAAGAGCACGACCACCGCCAGGACGACCAGCAGCAGGTAGCGCCCGGCCCGCGCCGCCCGCCGGCGCGCTGCGGGGCTCCCGACCCGGGCCAGCAGCTGCAGGGCGATGCCGGCGCCGACCACCCCGGCCACGACCCACAGGAAGGTGCGGAACCCAGGCGCGATGGCGCCCGACAGGCCCGGCACGACCGCGCCCGACAGCGCGGCCCCGATGGCCCCGGGACCGGGGGCGCTACCGCTCATAGTTCACCCGCCGCTCGAGCAACTTGAGCTGCACCAGGGTCAGCACGAGCGTGATGGCGAACAGGGCGATGGCCATGATCGCCCCGCGTCCCTCGTCGCTCTGCTTGAACACCTGGTCGTAGATGGCGTACACGAGGACGTTGGTGCGGTGGATGGGTCCGCCCGCGGTGAGCAGGTCGATCTGGCCGAAGGCCTGCAGCGACAGGATCGAGCCCACGACGACGGCGAAGAAGATCGTGGGCGACAGCATGGGCAGCACGACGTGGCGGAATCGGGTCCACGTCCCCGCGCCGTCGATGCGGGCCGCCTCGAGCAGGTCGTCGGGCACGGTCTGCAGCCCGGCCGACATGAGGATGAACGACAGCCCGAGGTTCTGCCATACCGTCACCACCGACACCGCCACCAGGGCCCAGGCCGGGTCGTTCAGCAGCGACGGCTGGTTCTGGCGGCCGAGCCAGTAGGTGAACAGCCCCACCTGCGGGTTGAGCAGCGTGAAGAAGATCACCGACGCCACGGCCACCGAGGTGGCCACCGTCGACGAGAACACCGTGCGGAAGATACGGATGCCCCGCAACCGCTGGTGCGCCAGCACGGCCAGCACCAGTCCCAGGATGAGCCCGGCAGGCACCGTGTACAGCATGAAGAGCAGGGTCACCCACAGGCTGTTGAGGAAGTCGTGCGAGGCCAGCACGTGCTGGTACTGCGACAGTCCGACGTAGTGCTTGGGCAGTCCGGGGAACGGCGGCGTCTCGTACAGGCCCAGGTAGAAGTTGCGCAGGAACGGATAGAAGACGAACACCCCGAAGACCGCCATCGACGGCGCGATGAGCCCGGCGGCGAGCAGCGCCTCGCGCCGACGGCGCCGACGGCGTGTCGCACCCGGCGCCGTCGACCGCGCCCCGACCGTCTCGGCGGTATCGGCGGTCGCGGCGATATCGGCGGTCGCGGCGGTCGCGGCGGCGCCGGGGTCGGTGGTCATGCCCCGATCCGGGCGCCGGTGACGGCCTCGAAGAGGTGCAGGTGGTCCTCGGCCGTGCTCAGGTGGACGGCCTCACCTTCGGCCGGCGCCGGCACGTCGCCCGGGAGCCGCACCACGACCTGCTGGCCGTCCGCCAGGCGGCAGATCACGTGGCGCTCGTAGCCGAGCGACTCGACCACCGCCACGACAGCGGGCAACGGGCCCTCACCGTCGATGACGACGCGCTCGGGCCGCACGCCCACCACCACCTGCTGCGCCCCGCTGCGCCGTACGGCGTCCTGGTGGGCAGCGGGCAACGGGATGCGGCCGCTCCCCGTCTCGATCACGAGCTCGTCGCCCACGGCCAGGGGCGTGCCCGTGATGGTGTTCATGGGCGGGCTGCCCACGAAGCCGGCCACGAAGAGGTTGGCGGGGTGCTCGTACACCTCGACCGGAGGGGCGAGCTGCTGGAGCACGCCGTTGTCCATGATGGCCACGCGGTGGCCCATGGTCATGCCCTCCACCTGGTCGTGGGTGACGTAGAGCACGGTGATGGCGAGCCGGCGCTGCATCTCGATCAGCTCGGTGCGCGTCTGCAGGCGGAGCTTGGCGTCGAGGTTGGAGAGCGGCTCGTCCATGAGGAACGCCTGCGGGCGGCGCACGATGGCGCGGGCGAGCGCCACGCGCTGGCGCTGGCCCCCCGACATCTGGGCGGGCTTTCGGTCCAGCAGGTCGCCGAGGCCGAGGGACTCCGCCGCCTCCTTCACGAGGGCGTCGCGCTCGGGCTTGGGCACGCCCCGGCTCTTCAGGGGGAACTCGATGTTCCGCCACACGTTCATGTGGGGGTAGAGCGCGTAGCTCTGGAACACCATGGCCACGTCGCGCTCTTTGGGCTCGACGTCGTTCACCACCCGCGGCCCGATCTCGACGGTGCCCGCCGTGGGCTCCTCGAGCCCGGCCACCATGCGCAGGGCCGTGGACTTGCCGCAGCCCGACGGGCCCAGCAGCACCAGGAACTCGCGGTCGGCGACCTCGAGGGTGAGGTCGCGCACCGCCTCGACGTCGCCGAAGCGCTTCGTCACCCCGGTGAACGCCACCCGCCCCATGACCCTCCTCGCCGGGATACCCCGGTGCCGGGGTGTGGGCCGGCTCCGGCCCTCGCCGTCACCTTGGCAATCCGCAGGCCCTGGCCGACAGGGCAGAACGTCCCGGCGCGGGGGGCCCGAGGAAGGTTTCGCCCGGCGGCTCTACGATCCGTCGGTGCGGCTCGTGCCCCTGCGGATCGACGTCCGGGGCGGCGGCGCGACCTGGAGCGCGCCGGCCGCCGCCGGTCCGGTGGGGGTGGGCCCCCTCGAGGTCACACTGGCTGATGGCGGCTCGTGGCCCACGTTCACGTGGTCGCTGGCCAACCGGGGGGAGCGCCCCGTGGCCGTGCGGGCGGTGGCCGTGGTACTCGCCGTGGTGGGCGTTGCCGAGCCGCTGCGCATGTTCCGCCACGGCTACCAGTCGTGGTCGCCGTCGGGGGTGGCGACCTTCGGGGTGGACGCCGATCCCTCGACCCGGGCGCACTTCGAGTTCCTCCAAGCCGTGCACCACGCCGACCAGTGCGACGTCACCGCGCCCGGCGAGCTGCGCGCCGAATGGGTCACGGTGCTGGCCGACGCCGGCGGCTCGACGGTGCTCGCCGGGTTCGACGCCGGGACCGAGCACGACGGAACGCTGCGCCTGCGGCGCGCCCAGGACGGCCCGGGCGTGGAGCTGTGGGCGGAGGCGTTTCTTGGCGATGCCGTGATCGCCCCGGGCGAGCAGCGCCCACTGCACGGCATCGTCGTCGACGACGATGCCGCCGGCGGCGCGGCCGCGCTCCTGGCGCGCTGGGCGGCGGCCGTGGGGGGCGGCGGCGGCGCCCGCACCGGCGCGCCGTACCAGGTGGGGTGGTGCTCCTGGTACCACTACTTCGACGCCGTCACCGAGGACGACCTCCGCGCCAACCTCGTGCTGGCGGCGGACTGGCCCTTCGAGGTGTTCCAGCTCGACGACGGGTTCCAGTCGTCCATCGGGGACTGGCTCGCCACGAACGACACCTTCCCGTCGGGCCTGCCCGCCCTGGCCGGCGCCATCGGGGCGGCGGGACGACGTCCCGGCCTGTGGTTGGCACCGTTCCTCGCCGCGCCGGACTCGCGCCTCGCCGTCGAGCACCCCGACTGGCTGGCGCGCCGGCGGGCGTCCCCCGGCCACGAGGCCCGAGACAGCGGCGGCGGGCCGGGCGACGGCGCCGACCCGCTGTTCGTGTGGTGGAACCCGGCATGGGGCGGCGGGCGCGACGGGTTCATGTACGGGCTCGACACGACCAATCCCGCCGTGCTCGCCCACCTGGAAGGCCTCGCCCGCGCCCTGGTCGACATGGGCTTCACCTACCTGAAGCTCGACTTCACCTTCGCCCCGAGCGTCGACGGCTCTTGGGCCGACCCGGCCCGCACCCCGGCGCAGCGGGTACGCGCCGGCTTCGACGCCGTTCGTCGGGGCGCCGGTGAGGGTGCCTTCCTCCTGGGCTGCGGCGCCCCGCTGTCGCACGTGGTGGGTGTCGTCGACGGCAACCGCATCGGCCCCGACGTGGCGCCGCTGTGGTCGCTCGATGCGTCGGCGGAGATCGTCCCCGGCTATCTCGACGTGCAACCCGCCACCCGCGGCGCCTACGCCGCCACCGTCACCCGGAGCTTCATGCACCGCCGGCTGTGGCTGAACGACCCGGACTGCCTCATGCTGCGCGCCACGCAGACCGCACTGAGCGCCGAGGCCGCCCGGACGTGGGCGCACACCGTCGGGCTGGCGGGCGGCATGGCCATCGTGTCCGACGACCTCTCCTTGCTCGACGACGCGTCCCGCTCCCTGCTCGACGACACGCTCACCCTCGGCCGGGCCAGTGACGCCGGGGCGATCGCCGGATTCCCCGCCGCGGCTGGCGACCTCATGGAACACAATCCGCCGACGGTGCTGCACGGCGCGCGCACCACGCTCTCCACCGACCCCCACACCGGCTCGTCGCGCCTGTCGGCGCCTTGACGCCGCGGCCGACTAGGTCGATTCGCCCGACGACGCAGCCTCGCCCTCGGACGGGTCCTCGGGTCGTGCACCCTCGTCCTCGGACGCGGCGTCGACATCCGCAACGGCGTCGACATCCGCAACCACGGTGACATCCGACACGACGACGACCTCCACCACCGCGCCGGCCGCCGGCTCGTGGCCGGTCTCCGGCGAGGTGGCGGCCACCTGGGCCAGGCGCTCCTCCTCGGCGGCGTCTTCGGCGGCGGCGAACTCCCAGATGACCTGGGCGCGGAGATACAGGGCGGCCACGAAGGCGGCCCCCCCGACGACCCATGTGGCCGCGGCCATCCCGAGGTTCTCGGTGTGGTTCGACCAGATGGTGCCGCCGCCGATCCCCTGACCCCGGTAGAGCAGGAAGCTCGCCACGGCACTGTCGGCGGCGGCCGCCAGCACCACGATGAGCACGGGCACCGCCCATGAAGCCAGGCTCTTGGCCCGCAGGAGGTGGTCGAAGGCGGCCAGCAGCGTGGAGTCGTCCTCGTCGGCCCCGTCACCCGCGCCGGCCTCGTGCTGGGCGATCTCCGTGCTCCACATGCGCACCTGCCACCACACGAGGACGACGACGGCGACGAGCAACGCCGCGAAGGCGGGATTGGCCCAGGTGGTGGCGTCCTGCATGGCCAGGCCGACGACCTGCGCCGAGGTGAGGTTCGGGTCCTCCTGGCCGAACGCCGCCACGATGCCGGTCACGACGGCGGTGGTGGCGATGACGGTGAAGGCGAGCAGGATCACCGCCGCCAGGACCTCGGGGAGCTCCCACTCCGCGTGCCTGACGGCCCGGTCGGAGGGCTCGCTCATGGCCAGAGCCTACGAGGCGACGTCATCGGGTGGTGAAGACTGAGCGAGCCCGACGACACGGCACCGACCCCGCGTCAGCCGGCGGGGGGTGAGTGCGGAGGGGGCGGCTGTGTCGGCGGCGGCTGTGTCGGCGGCGGCTGTGTCGGCGGCGGCATGGGGGACGGCGCGGCCGGCGGCGGGCCCGTGATCCCGGGACTACCGATGCCGGCACCGCCGATGCCGGGCCCACCGAGCCCCGGGTCGCGCTCGGGGTCCTGCACCATCCGCAGCGTCGACCACGACACATGGCGAACCTCGGCCGGCACGAGCCGCAGGTGCATCACGAGGACGACGAGGGCGGCCAGCGCCAGGTACGAGGCGGCGAGCATGGGGCGCAGGGTCTGGACGCGCGCCTCGGAGACCTCGAAGACACCCGGCGCGATGATCCGGACCAATTCGTACAGGGCGACCACCACCGAGACCACCATGACGAAGACGGTGGTGAAGGACACGGCCGCCACGTAGCTCTGCGCCACCCGGCCCACGGGCCCGAGGCGCGGGTCGGCCCGGCCCGAGACGGCGAGGCCGCGCCGGAGGTGGACGGCCAGGACGCCGGCCCCCACCATGGTGACGATGGCGCTCGTGATGGCGACGCGCGCCACGGCGTCCCCCACGGGATGGATGGCGCTGCCGACGCTGCCGAACCCACCCGACCCGCCGAACCCTCCCGACCCGCCGAACCCTCCCGACCCGCCGGGCCCCGCGGATGCGCCGTGGCTGCCGATGAGCTGCACGAGGCCGAGCACGATGCCGAAGGTCCCGAAGAGCACGGCGAACAGCGTGAAGAACGACACCGCGAAGTAGTAGACGGCGAGCGGGCGGCGGCCGGTGGGGTCGGGCTCGGCCCGGTTGGCCACCACGATGACCACGAAGATCCCGACGATGGCCGCAACGGCGAAGAACACGCCCACCACGGAGAGCAGCGCCGTAGGCACGATCGAGTTGCTCACCGGGCCGAAGGTGGCGGAGGACATGCGCCATTTTCGGGGCGGGGGGAGCCGGAGTCAACGAATGCCCCGCCGGCCCCTCGACCCGGCCCGCCCGCCGCGGGTAGGTTCCTCGCACCCCAGAAACCCGATGAGGTTCTGCGGGCCCGGCCCCCAGGGAGGGAACGATGCGGAGCATCCGGATTCTGCTCACCGGCGCCGTGATCGCCGTCGCCGTCGCCGCCTGCAGCTCGACCACGTCGTCGTCGACGACGGCGGCCGGCTCCGGCCCGAGCATCACGATCGGCTCGACCAACTTCTCGGAGCAGGTGATCGTGGCCAACCTCTACGCCGACGTGCTGAAGCACGCCGGGGCGAAGGTCACGCTGCGCGCCAACCTGGGGACGCGTGAGGCGGTGGAACCGGCCCTGGCCGCCGGCCAGCTCGACCTGTACCCCGACTACGCGGGCACCCTGCTCATCTTCCTGAAGAGCTCGGACGCCGGCGTCGCCACCCAGACGTCCACCGCCGTCCCCGCGCTGAAGACGATCCTGGGCACCCACGGTGCCACCGTGCTCGACCCGGCGCCGGCCATCGACAGCAACGTGTTCGCCGTGACCCGGGCGACCGCCGCCAGGTACCACCTGACCACGCTGTCGAGCCTGTCATCGGTGGCGAGCCAACTGGTGCTGGGCGGCCCGCCCGAGTGCCCGCAGCGCCCCCTGTGCCAGATCGGGCTGGAGAACACCTACGGGCTGCACTTCAAGTCCTTTACGTCGCTCGACGAGGCGGGGCCGATCACCGTCTCCGCGCTGAAGTCGGGCGAGGTGCAGGTGGCCGAGCTGTTCTCGAGCGACGGCAGCATCGTCCAGAACAACTTCGTGCAGCTGACCGACGACAAGCACCTGCAGCCGGCCGACTACCTCATCCCCGTGATCCGCAAGTCGGTCGCCACGCCGACGGTGGCGGCCGCCCTCGACGGCTTGTCGGCCAAGCTCACCACCGCCGAGCTGTCACAGCTCAATATCAAGGTCAACGTGGACCACGACGACCCGAGCACGGTGGCGCAGCAGTGGCTGCAGCAGAAGCACCTCGTCTGAGCGCGCCTCACCTGGGCGCGCCTCACCTGACGCCGCCTCACCGCACGGCGGCGTCGTAGGCGAGCTCCCCGGCGACCCAGGTCTGGGCCACCGTCGGGGGGCGCGTCGCGTCGAGGTCGCCGTCGAGCACGACCATGTCGGCGACGAGCCCCGGGGCGAGCATGCCGCGCTCGGTCTCCTGGCCCCCGGCGTAGGCGGCGCCGGCCGTGTACGCGCAGAGCCAGTCCTCGTAGGAGACGGACTGCCCGGCGTCGAGGACCGCTCCCGAGCCCGTCCGGCGGCTGGCGCCGTGGGCCCCGGTGCGCAACGGCGCGTGGAAGGTGCACGGCGAGTCCGACGACGCCGCCAGCACCGCGCCGGACCGGAGGACGTCACCGAAGGGGAGCCAGGTGGCGTCGTCGAACCGCACCCCCTCCACGGACCGGCCCAGATGGTGGAGGAATCCCGGCTGCACGACCGCCACCCCGCCCAGCTCGGCCAGGCGCGTCAGCTGCAGGGGGGAGGCCAGGCAGGCGTGCTCCACGCGGAACCGGTGGTCGACCCCCGGGTGCCGACGCGCCGCGGCGGCGAAGGCGGCGAGCGCCGCCGAGAGCCCGGCGTTGCCGATGGCGTGCACCGCCACCCGGAAGCCGCGGCCCACCGCCAGCGCGACCTGCGCGTCGAGCCCGCCGAAGAGCTCGCCCACGCGCATCGGCACGCCCCCCATGTGCACGTCGATGGCGGGGAGGATCCCGCCGTCGGCGAAGAGCTTCACCGCCCCCACGCGGACGCGGCTGTCGCCCTCGCCCGTCGGCGGGCCGTCGAGGCGCGCCGCGTCCGGCTCGGCCAGCAGTGCCAGCGGGTGCGGCATGACGAGCACCGACACGGGGAGCCGGCCGGCCGCCGCCAGCGTCCGGTAGGCGGTCTCGGCCGGCGGCGGGCAGGCGGCGTCGTGGACGGCGGTGATCCCGTCGGCGAGCAGGTCCCGGGCGAGCGCCTCGATGTGGTCGGGCCACCGGTCGGGGTCGGCGAACGGCGCCAGCGACCGGGCGTGGGCCTCGCTCCAGGCACGTTCGACGAGCAGGCCGTTGGGCGTCCCGTCGGCGTCGCGCCCGATGGTCCCGGCGGGAGGGTCGGGCGTGGTGCGCCCGATGCCGAGCTCGTCGAGGGCCCGGGAGCAGACCACGGCCTGGTGCAGGCTGTAATGGGCCACCACCACGGGCCGGTCCAGCCCCAGGGCGTCGAGCTGGCGGCGGTGGGGGACGAGTCCGGTGGGAAGGTCGCTCCAGCCGGCACCCCGCACCCAGGGGGTGCCCGGCTCGCGCCGCGCCTGCGCCACCAGGGCGGCGAGCAGGTCGTCCACCGTGGTGGCGGCGGACAGATCGGCCCAGTGGGGGTGGAGCGCGGCGATCGACAGGTGGTGGTGGGCGTCGATGAACCCGGGGCACAGCACCCGGCCGGCGAGGTCCTGCACCGTGGCGTCCGGGAAGGACTGCAGGATGCCGGCGTCGCCGGCCGCCACCACCCGGCTCCCGTCGACGACCACGACCTCGGGCGTCCCCACCGTCGGCGACATGGACAGGATCCGCCCGTTCGTGAAGGCATGCGCCGGCATCGGGACCTCAGCGTGCCGGGGCCGAGCGCACCCGGATGCCTTCTCCACGTCTGGCTATCATACGGCCCGTACGGAAGATCGGGTCAGCACGGAAGATCGGGTCAGCACGGAAGATCGGGTCGGGCGGTCGAGACGGTGGAGGTGGGGCGGTGGGATACGACGTGGCCGGCAAGAAGGTCCTGGTGACGGGGGCCTCGTCGGGTATCGGCGCCGGGCTGGCGGAGGCCTTCGCCCGGGCGGGCGCCACGGTGGGCCTGTGCGCGCGGCGCCAGGATCGACTCGCCCAGGTCCTCGAGCGGTGCCGGGCCCACTCGCCCGCGTCGCAGATGTGGGTGGCCGACCTCGCCGACCCTGCGGCCGTCGACGCCTTGGCGGTGTCCGCCCTCGACGGGCTGGGCAGGGTGGACGTGCTCGTGAACAACGCCGGCATCCCCAAGCGCCGCCACGTCAGCCGCCTCGACGCCGCCACCGTCGACGCCGTGATGCGGATCAACTACTCGAGCCCGGTGCGCCTCACCCTGGCGCTGCTCCCCCAGATGCTCGAGCGCGGCGGGGGCCGGATCGTCAACGTGTCATCGGTGGCCGCCACGCTCAGCTCGCCGGGCGAGGCCGCCTACAGCGCGTCGAAGGCCGCCCTGGCGGTGTTCTCGGAGACGATGGCCGTCGACCTGTGGGAGACCGGGGTCAGGTCCATGGTCGTGTACCCGGGCGTCGTCGACACCGAGCTCTTCACGCTGCCGGACAACGACCCCTTCACCGCGGATGTGGAGGCCATCACCGTCGACGAGGCCGTGGCCGCCATCATGGCGGCCCTGGCAGACGATGCCCTGCAGGTCTACGTCCCGGCGTGGTTCGGCGGGCTGACATCGGGCAAGGCCGCCAACCTGGAGGGCTTCTTGGAAGGGGCCGCCCAGTACGTGCGCGAGCACCGGCCGAGCGCGTAGATGGGCCGTCGCCAACCGCGGGGCATGGAGACGCGGGACCGCATCCTCGCGGCCGCCCTCGCCCGGTTCGCCGGGAGGGGCTACGCGGCGGTGTCCATCGAGGACATCGCCGAGGCGGCCGGGGTCACCAAGGGCGCGGTCTACTACTGGTTCGCCGACAAGGACGACCTCGGGCGCGACCTGCAGCACGAGCTCTACGAACGGCTGGCCACCCAGGCCCTGGCGGCGCTCGACCCCGCCGGTGACGCCGTGAGCAACATGCGGCGCGCCTTCGAGGTGTACCTCGACGCGCTCGGCTCGCTGGGCGAGGCGCGCTTCTTCCTGCGCGACGCGTGGACGATCCCTGCGCTCGACGCCGGCGGGCGACGCGACCACGAGGACGCCGTGGCCATGGTGCGCGGCGTGCTCAGCGCGGCCATCGAGAACGACGAGATCGTCGCCCTCGATCCCGACGCGCTGGCCCGCGTGCTCCTCGGGGCATGGGCCGAGGGGACGCTGCACGTACTGACGACGGGCGAGCGGGCACCGGTGTTCGCCGTCGTGGAGCACCTCGTGGAATCGCTGCGCAACCCGGAGACCACCCCCGCGGCCGCCTCCGCCGCCGCTTCCGCCGCCGTCGGCGCCACGGGACGCGGCGGGCGACGGGAGGGCTGACCCGTGCCGACCGAGTCCCTGAGCCAGCGCGACGAGGCGCATCTCATCCACCCCGTCACCGCGCCCCGCGAGCTGGCGGCGGCGGGTCCCCGGATCGTCGTGTCGGGCGACGGCTGGTGGATCACCGACGAGCGCGGGCGCCGGCTCATCGACGGGTTCGCCGGGCTGTGGTGCGTGGCGGTCGGCCACGGCCGTCCCGAGATCATCGAGGCCGTCCGGTCCCAGATGGAGGTGCTCGAGTACGCCACCACCTTCCACGGCCAGTCCCATCCGCGCGCCATCGAGCTCGCCGAGAAGCTGGCGTCGCTGTTCCCGCCCGCCTACGGGCTCAACCACGTGATGTTCTCCTCGGGCGGATCGGAGGCCAACGAGACGAACTTCAAGCTGGCCCGCATGTACTGGGCCCTGCGGGGCGAGGACCGCCGCAAGACGATCGTCGCCCGCAACCACGGCTACCACGGGCTCACCATCGCCACCATGACCGCCACCGGCATCATGCCGATGCACTGGAACTTCGGGCCCGAAGCGCCGGGCTTCGCCCATGTCGCCGCCCCCTACTGCTACCGCTGCGAGCTGGGCAAGACGTACCCCGAGTGCGAGATCGCCTGTGCCGACACCCTGACGGCCCTCGTCGAGGAGCAGGGGCCCGAGACGATCGCCGCCTTCATCGCCGAGCCGGTGATCGGTGCCGGCGGCATCATCCCGCCGCCGCCGGAGTACTTCCCCAAGATCCGCGAGATCTGCGACCGCTACGGCATCCTCCTCATCGTCGACGAGGTGGTGTGCGGCTTCGGGCGCACCGGCACGCTCTTCGGCGCGCAGCAGTGGGGGGTGCGCCCCGACATCGTCACGCTGGCCAAGGGGCTCACGAGCGGCTACCTCCCGCTCGGCGCGTCCATGGTCTGCGACGAGGTGTGGACCACGATCGCCGAGCGCCTCCCCGACCGGATGCCGCTCAGCCACGGGTTCACCTACTCGGGGCACCCCGCGTGCTGCGCGGCGGCGCTGGCCAACATCGAGATCATCGAGCGCGAGGGCCTCGTCGACAACGCCGAACGGGTGGGCGCGCACCTGCTCGAGCAGATGCGCGAGCTCGAGCACTTCGAGTCCGTGGGTGAGGTGCGCGGCCTCGGCCTCATGGCCGGCATCGAGTTCGTGGCCGACCGCGGGACGCGGCGCGGCTTCTCCGACCCCCACCGCGCCTGCGAGCGCGTGGAGCACGAGGCGTGGGAGCGCGGCCTGTACTGCCGGGCCATGGGCATCGAGGTCGTCGGCCTGGCCCCCCCGCTCACCATCGACACCGACACCGCCGACCGCATGGTCGAGATCCTGGCCGACTCCATCGACGCCATGGAGCGCGACGTGCTCGCCCGGGAGCGGGCCCGGCCCGCCCGGGCGCAGCTGGCGGTGCGGTCGCCGGCCGAGTTCTTCGACGACGTGGTGCCCGGGCGCGTCGACCCCGACGCCGCCGCGGTCATCGAGGTCACGGTGCAGTTCGTCCTCGACGGTCCGGATGGGGGAACCTGGCGGCTCACGGTGCACGACGGCACGGCCGCCGTCACCACCCTCGACGCCCCCGATCCTGCCGCCACCGCCACCATCCGGGCCAGCGCCGCCGACTTCGTGCGCCTCGTGAACGGCGAGCTCTCGGGCGCCGATGCCTTCGTCTCGCAGCAGCTCGTGGTCGACGGGGACCTCGGGGCCGCCGCGCAGCTCATGAGCCTGGGCCTGCTGTGACCGGTCTCAGGCGGCGCGCGCCCGCACCGTGGTGGCGTCGGCGCCGACGCCACGCGTCCTCGCCACCTTGCCGCTGCGGCGGAGGCCGGCCGGCGTGAGCGCCCGCTGGGCGGCGGCCAGCACGAGGTCGGTGGCGAGGGCGAGCACCGCCACCAGCAACCCGCCCGCGAACGTCTGCACGTGGTTCTGGGTGTTGAGCCCGGCGAAGATGATCGACCCGAGGTCGTTGAAGCTCACGTAGGCGGCCAGGGTGGAGGTCGCCACCACCTCCACCGCCGCGGTGCGCACGCCCGCCATGACGAGCGGCAGGGCCAGGGGGGCCTCCACCCGCCGCAGCACCTGCGACGCCGTCATGCCCACGGCCCGGGCCGCCGAGCGCACGTCGGCGTCGACATCGCGCACCCCGACGTAGGCGTTGGTGAGGATGGGCGGCACCGCCAGCGCGAACAGCGCCAGGAAGGACGCCAGGAAGCCGTGGCCCTTCAGGGCGATGGCGGGCTGGATGGCGAGCAGGGTCAGCAGCGCCAACGAGGGCACGGCGCGCGCCGCGTTGGCGGCGTTGACGGCCACGAAGCCACCGCGGCCGCTGTGCCCGAGGACGAGGCCCAGGCCCACCCCCACCACCACGGCGGCCACGATGACCACGGCGGACAGCTCGAGCTGGTTGACGCTGCGCACCCAGATGCCGTCGGGCCCTCCCCAGTTGGCCGACAGCCAGTGCCCCACCTGTGACAGGAAGTGCATCTCAGGTCGCCCGCCGCAACCGGGCCCAGGGCAGGGCCACGCGCTCGGTCAGCACGATGAGCCCGTCGGCCACACCGGCCAGCAGCACCGACAGGACGAGGCCCACGACGATGGGCGAGTGGAAGTTCTCGTTGAACCCCTGGATGATCAGCTGGCCCAGGCCGCCCTGGCCGATGAACGCGGTCACGTTCACCAGGCCGACGGTGGTGACCGTGGCCACGCGCAGCCCGGCGAAGATCGACGGCAGCGCCAGCGGGAGGTCGACGCGCACGAACTCTGCCACCGGCCCGTAGCCCATGCCCCGCGCCGCCTCGCGCACCTCGTCGGGCACGGCGTCGAGCCCGGCGAGGATGTTGCGCACCAGGATGAGCAGCGTGTAGCTCGTCAGGGCGATCTCGGCGGTCGTGATGGAGAAGAACCCCGTGATCGGCTGGACGAGCACGAACAGCGCCACCGACGGGATGACGTACAGCAGGCCGCTGATGGTGACGAGCGGTGGGCGCAACGCCCGGATCTTCCAGGCCGCCACCGCCAGCGGCAGGGCGATGACGAACCCGGCGGCCACGGCGATGAGCGTCAGCTCGACGTGCTGGGCGAGGGCGGACACGATCGAACCGGCGTGGCTCGACACCCAGTCCCACCGCAGGAGCGGATCGGTCGGGGCGGTCACGGCGGCCACGCCGCGACGCTACCGGGGACCTCGGCCCGCGACCCGGGTCGGTAGCGTGGGCGGGGATGCTTCGCTTCGAGCAGGTGACCAAGCGCTACGGCGACGGCGGCGTGGCCGTCGACCACCTCGACCTCGAAGTCGGAGACGGTGAGCTGTGCGTGCTGGTGGGCCCGTCGGGGTGCGGCAAGACCACCACCCTGAGGATGGTCAACCGCCTGGTGGAGCCGACCTCGGGCCGCGTCCTGTTCGACGGGGAGGACGTCGCCACCGTCGACCCCGTGGCCCTGCGGCGGCGCATCGGCTACGTCATCCAGCAGGCGGGGCTGTTCCCCCACCTGCGCGTGGCCGAGAACGTCGCCGCGGTCCCCCGTCTCCTCGGGTGGGACAAGGCCCGCACCCGCGCCCGGGTGCACGACCTGCTCGAGCTCGTCGGGCTCGACCCCGACCAGTACGCCCGGCGCTACCCCCACGAGCTGTCCGGCGGCCAGCAGCAGCGGGTGGGCGTGGCCCGGGCCTTGGGCGGCGACCCGCCGGTGCTCCTCATGGACGAGCCCTTCGGCGCCGTGGACCCCATCGCCCGGGAACGGCTCCAGTCCGAGTTCCTCCGCCTGCAGGCGCACCTCGACAAGACGGTGATCTTCGTGACGCACGACATCGAGGAGGCGGTGACGCTCGGCGACCGCATCGCCGTGCTGCGCCAGGGCGGTGTGCTCGAGCAGGTCGACACCCCGGCCGAGGTCCTGGGCCGCCCCGCCACCGCCTTCGTCGCCGACTTCGTGGGGGCGGACCGGGGCCTGCGCCGCTTGGCGGTCACCCCCATCGAGAGCACCGACCTGCAGCAGCCACCCGTGCTGCACCCCGACGCGTCCATGGCCGACGCCCGCGCCGCCGTGGCGGCCGGCGACGACCGCTGGGCCGTGGTGGTCGACGGGGGCGGCCGGCTGATGGGCTGGGTCGACCCCGACGAGCCGGCCAGCGCGTCGGCGGACGGGGCGGACGCCGTCGCCCGCCACGTCCACACCTTCGACGCCCGCGTCACCGTCGACGAGTCGCTCAAGGCGGCCTTCGCCGAGATGCTCCAGCACGACGCCGGGTGGGTGGCCGTGCTCGACCGCGACCGCTACGTCGGCGTGCTCACACCCGACGCGCTGCACGCCGCGCTGCGCCGGTCGGTGGGCGGCGAGCCGGCCCTCCGCTGAGGGGTACGGCGGCGCCCGACTGTGCCCGCGGGATCAGCGGATGTTGAAGATGGCCGCGATGACCAGGCCCAGGACGAGGAACGACCCGGCCCGGCGCGTGTGCACGAAGGCGATGGCCGCGAACCACAGGGGCCACACCGGGAAGTTCTCCGGAGGCTCGTCCGGCTTGGGCTGGCCGAAGTACTTCCCCGCCTGGACGAGCTTGGGGACGGCGCCGAGGCTCACGAGGGCCGGCCACGGCAGGGCCCGCACGGCCACGCACACCACGACGGCCACGTAGAAGGCCACCATCATGCCGACGGTGGCAGCCCGGGCCCGGCGCTCGCCCAGGAGCACCGGCAGCGTGCGGATGCCGAGGGGCTCGTCGAAGGGCGCCTTGTCGATGTGCTTGCCCATGAGCACAGCCGTGCACAGCAGGCCGTAGGGGACCGACGCCGCCCAGATCTCCCACGGCAGGTGCCCCACCGCCGCGTAGTAGGTGCCGCACACCATGAGCGGGCCCCACACCACAAAGACGTCGGGCTCGCCCAGGCCGCGCTTCTTCAGGCGCAGCGGCGGCGCCGTGTACGCCACCGACAGCAGGAACCCGCCGAGGGCGAAGGCCACCACCGGCCAGCCACGGTAGGAGGCCAGCACGACCAGGATGGCGAGGTCGAGGACGTTCACCACCAGCGAGGCGCGCGCCAGGCGGCCCCGGCTGATCATCCCCGACAGCACCGGGTGCGGGGCGTACAGCGCCCGCGGGTAGGAGTCGGTGTCCGAGCCCACCTCGGCGTCGAACAGGTCGTTCATGAGGTTGTTGGCCATGTGCGCCAGGACGAGGCCGGCGAAGGCGAGGACCAGCAGGCCCGGCCGCAGCCCGTGGCGGTGCACGGCCAGCAGCGTCGCCACCGCGCCGGACACGAGGGTCATGGGCAGCACGGCCGCCCGGGTCAGCACGAGCCAGCGCGCCACGGGGTCGAGGGGACGACCCGTCGGCGGGTTGGTGGTGCGCAGCACCTCGACCCAGGCGGACAGCCGGCCCTGCACGTTGGGTGCCGTGCCCTTGGGTGCCGTGCCGTTGGGCGCCGTGCCGTTGGGCGCCGTGCCCTTGGGCGCCGGAACGGC